>RGVD01000406.1 GCA_010027395.1 Bacteroidota bacterium | reverse complement strand
AAAATACCCCGCTGCTTGCGGCGTAATATGGAGGAATGAGCAAATATATACACAAAAGTCACAATGTTACCGTACTGCTGTATCACATGGTATATAAGAGGAAATTAACCCACTAACTATTTACCTAAAACCTATAGCTTTGTCATCCCCGGCAAAATGCCCTGAAAGTTTGAAATTAGCTTTCTTATGATGGATTTCTTATTCTTTTATATATTTTTGAACTTATATTTGAACCAACATTATTAACTATACCATCAAAATATCCTATACCCAAGTTGGTACGAAATCGAACAAAATTTTGCAATTTTGTAGAAAATAAAAGTGCTAATCCTTGGAAACAAGCCATTCTTATATAGGAATCGGTTTTGTAGTGCCATATCAAGTATTACAACTATTGCAAAAGAATATTTATTCTCCCAAATTTGGAAGAATAAAAAATATTATTACTGTTTGAACTTATATTATGCATTCATTACTATGTAAAAACTTACATAAAGCTTATGACTAACTTATTCTAGCACAAACTTAAAGACTATCTGCTTTGGATATTAAATACTCTGTAACAGAATAACTATCAGGTTTTATGCCTTTTTCTCCTCTGTTCCACCCCGCAGGACATACCTCCCCATGAACACGATGATGTTCTAATGCATCAATTATTCTAATTGTTTCATTCACGTTTCTGCCAATTGGCAAATCATTAACCAGGTAGTGCCTAATCACAAACTGATCATCTATGACAAAAGTTGCACGATATGCAAATCCGTCTTCACTGAGTACTCCATATGAGTTTGAGATCTCTTTTTTTATGTCTGACACCATAGGAAATTGCACACTATTTATCCCTCCATTATTGATTGGAAGCGACTTCCATGCATAATGTGAAAAATGAGAATCAACACTAACCGCAACAATTTTAGCCTTTCTGGAAATAAATTCACTTATTCTGTTATTAAATGCAATGATCTCGGATGGACAAACAAAAGTAAAATCCAGCGGATAAAAAAATACCACCCCAATATGCCCTTTTAAATATTTTTTTAAATTAAAATTTTCGTTAATTACGTTGTCACTCATTACTGCCTTAGCAGTAAAATCTGATGCTAATTTCCCTATATATAAATTCATAATTCTATTTCAGTTTAATGTTAAAGCGTTAATGCTATCAAATTATCAATATATTCAAAAGAAGTTTTTCTAATTCATATACTCCCCCATATGAATTTTGTTGCATAAATAATTGGATAATTCTAACCTGAACTAATAAAATAGACCCCAAACTCATTCAAAATCACATATCCATAGTGTATGAATGTTCCATTTCGTGTTGTCGATTATGTTCTAGTATAGGAATTTCAAAATTTGTAACCAGAAAAATCATCAATCAGCTTTTTAAAAATTCGTTTAAAAATATGTAGTTACAAGCCACAATATTAGAAATTATCAACACTTTTACAAAAATCTCTGCCAGAATCTATCTAAAAATAGGT
>RGVD01000405.1 GCA_010027395.1 Bacteroidota bacterium | reverse complement strand
TCACCACCATGGTGGTGACAATGAATCCCACTGCAACAATAAATTGGATGAAAATGGCTAAATAATCTACAGATGTACTCATTCTTTTATCTTTTGTTCAAAACCGCGCAAAAATAATTTTTAATATCTATGTTGGTAGTTTTTTACCCACATTTTATCTATAATTTTGATTAATATGTATTTTAGGAAATACTGTTTCTTACACGTTGAAAAAACTCTCTTAGAGCCAATGATTTATCTTTCCCCTCAACTTGCACTTTTTCAAGCACATCAATAGCACCCAAAACATGAGTTAGCTTCTCTCCTTCATCATCTCCATTCACTTCTATGGCCGGAATTTGCTCATTTAGAATGGCATCTTCAGCCGCTCTTAGGGTTTCTATGTCGTATTTTTCAACCAATTCCTTTATTGCAGGTAATTTCATAGTATTATGGATTATAAAATTTGCTTGATCATATTCTCAACACTTTCTTCTTTAGCTGTTGTATCAGCCTGAACTAATTTACCATCTTTAATTACTGCAAAAAATGGAAGATTAGCTACGCCCGCAAACTGACGGGCAATTGGATTTTCTTCTGCATTTATATCCAAAAACAATACATCTGCGTATTCTTCTTTATTTGAAATTTTTGTGAATTTGGGCGAAAATAAACGACACGTACCGCACCAATTGGCAAAATACTTAACTACTACTTTGCTATTTGACTGAATAAGATCTTGAAATTCTGAATCTGTTGCTTTTGTTATCATGCTAGGTAAAACAGCTTTTTTTGCTTTTAGTTTGCGAAGATAGAAACTAATGCCTTAAAAATGTTTGATTAATCTTAGGATTTTGTTGCTAAATTAAAGGCAAATAATACCAAATAATTTGCGCTGTGGTTTATGAAACTGGCTTTAGTCCAAGCCTTTCACCAATGCTAAGCATCAATTGATAGGCATCGTCAAAATCATTTTTAATTTGTCCTTCTAAAATGGCTTCTCTAACTTCCGTTTTAATGAGTCCAACTTCTTTGGATGGATTGATATTAAAGACCTTCATAATTATTTCACCTGTAATGGGCGGTTGCCAATTTCGCAGTGTATCTCGCTCTTCCACTTCTTTTACGAAGGTTTGCACCTTGAGTAAATTTGACCTATACAACTTTATTTTCTCAGGAAAACGACTGGTCATATCCGCCCTACAAAGGGTAAATAAATCTTCCAAATCCTCCTCTGCATCTACAATCAATCTGCGAATGGCAGAATCTGAAATACCATCTTCTGCTAATGCTTTAGGTCTGTGGTGCATAGCCACAAGCTTTTGAACGTAGCGCATCTTCTCGTTTTGAGGCAATTTCATCTTGTTAAAAATCTTTGCCACCATCCGGCTGCCTTTGTCTTCATGCCCATGAAAACTCCAACCCTCAATTTCTGAGTATCTTTTGGTTACTGGTTTACCAATATCATGCAGCAAAGTAGCCCAACGCAGCCACAAATCATCGGTCTCGGCACATACA
>RGVD01000404.1 GCA_010027395.1 Bacteroidota bacterium | reverse complement strand
TTTAGTAAAGTTATCATTTCAATATTTTGATTAGTAAAACTTTGAATAATTTTTTTGAATCAGTTTTTGTAATTTGGGTTCAATTGTTTTTCCAATCACTTTAGTTCTGAATGCTCCTATTTTTTTAAAATCTATAAACTTCCGATTTTGATTCTAATCTAAATTAATGATATTGCATTCATGAAGCACTTACTTATTTACTTGCTTTTAATGACAAGATTTGCTGTTGCCCAGAAAGTTTTTAATCCCTTAGGAGCTGAATCCGCAGCCATTGGAGGCACTGCTGTTGCCAATTCAGGTTCGTTTGCTATTCAAAACAATGTGGCGGGCATGGTGTGGACAGATAAAGTTGAAGTTTCTGTTTATAACGAAATGAGGTATAGATTAACAAACCTTAGCCTCTCAAATGCCAATGTTCTAATGCCTTTCAAAAGATTTCATTTGGGCTTTGGTGTAAATCATTTTGGCTATGATTTGTACAACCAACAAAAGTTCAATATAGCCATAGCTAGAAAGCTGAATAGCCAATTTTCATTAGGTGTTAGCATGGCTTTGTTTGGTATTAATATTAGTGAAAATAGCCAGGCATTTACTTTTATGGGTGATATGGGATTGCAATACAAGCCAACTAAAA
Source organism: Bacteroidota bacterium (assembly GCA_010027395.1). Classification (GTDB taxonomy): domain Bacteria; phylum Bacteroidota; class Bacteroidia; order UKL13-3; family UKL13-3; genus RGVD01. The sequence goes on along the minus strand of RGVD01000404.1, from coordinate 866 downwards.
ATCTTAATTTTGGTATAAGCATTTTTAATCCCACACAAAGTAAATTGTCTGAAAATAACAATGTGAAAGTTCCTACTTATGCCCGCATAGGAACATCTTTTCATTTTTCTGAGAAACTTATGATAAATGCAGAGTTTGAAAAGTCATTAGGTTTACCAGAAATATTCAGATCGGGTTTTGCCTATAAAATTCATCCTGCTTTTACATTAAGGACAGGCGCTTCTACGAATCCATTTTTACTCACGTTTGGAGCAGGGGTAAAATGGTCGAAACTCAAGGTAGACATGGCTGCTTCCTATCATCAAATATTGGGTGTTACGCCCCACCTGAGTTTAATCTGTGTCTTTGTTAATTGAGAATGAAGTGCCTCATATCATTCTTTTTCTTATGTTTATTATTTGCAAATTCTTTTGCTCAAAATAAACAGATTTCAAGCAGAAATACTGTTGTGCAAGAATTGCTTGAAAGGTGGATTGAAAACAATGAATCCACTATTGATTATACCGATTTGCAAGAGCAATTGGAATATTATTATAACAATAAATTGGATTTGAATAAATGTTCACAAAAGGACTTAATGAGCCTTATATTTCTAAGCCCTCGACAGGCAGATGCCATTATCAAGCATAGAATGGAATTAGGTAATTTTATGAGTGTTTTTGAATTGCAAGTGATTCCGGAAATAGACGAACAAACCATATATTATCTTAAATATTTTGTATCTGTTAATTTTGATTGGATGCAGGATCAGACTCCTTTTTGGCAAATGCTTCGCAAAGGGAAAAACGAATTGATATTATTGCACGAAAATGATTTTCAGAAAAAAGAAGGCTATAACATTGAAGAGTTAAAGGCTGCCAATAAGC
>RGVD01000403.1 GCA_010027395.1 Bacteroidota bacterium | reverse complement strand
AAAACATTTCCCATAAATAATTTCCTTTCGTTGGTTTTATATGTATAAATTTTACGATTCACAACTGCTGCAAGTTAGTATGCTTCTAGCTAATTCTTGAGCAGGATTCGAGCTTCTCTGGTAATAAAAAGTCTTAATTCCATTTTCCCATCCAAAAATAAGTAATTCGCTAACTTCCTTTGCTGGGCAATTAGGAGGTATCATTAAATTTAAAGACACTGCTTGATCTATATATTTTTGTCTTTGAATATTTTGTATAACAATTTCTTTTTGACTGATTTCTCCAAAAGTTTTAAAAATATTTTTTTCTTCTTGGCTTAAAAAATCTAAATGCTGTACACTTCCTCCTCTAACTAAAATATTCTTCCATATTTCTTCTGTGTCTTGATTTTTTTCTTTTAGCAATTTCTTCAGATACGGATTTTTATAAGTAAAACTTCCTTTAGCCAATTTTTTCACAAAGTAGTTCGAGTTTAAAGGCTCTATGGATGGGCTCACTTGTCCTAAAATAAAACTACTGCTTGTAGTGGGTGCTACAGCGATTGTGGTGACATTCCTGCGACCATAGCCTTTTAGTAATTCTGGCTCTCCGTATAGGTTCGCTAATTCTATTGAGGCCTTGTCAGCTTTGGATTTGATAGTTTTCCATATTTCTATATTCAAATGTTTAGCCGACATGGATTCAAATGGAACCATTTTCGATTGTAACAACGAATGCCACCCCAACACACCCATTCCTAGCGCTCTTTGGTTTTTAGCAAAATTATGAGCGGACTCCATAAATTTACTATTAGAGGTTTTTCTAATAAACTCCTCATTTACAGCATCAAGAAAATATATCAATGTCTCCACGGCATCTGTTTCTTTTATTTCGTCCCAATGCAACAAATTAAGACTAGATAAAACACAAACAAATGAGTTGTCTTCATCGGAAAATAGGTTTATTTCGGAGCATAAATTAGATGATTTGATTTTGAGTCTTTTATCTTTATAACATTGAGGAGCATTATTATTCACATTGTCAGCGAACATAATATAAGGATAGCCTGTCTGGAATCGTTTCTGAATTATCTTAGCCCAGATTTTTCTTTTTTCTTTATCTCCATTAACCATATCTTTCATCCAATTATCAGATATAGTAACTCCTATACTCATATTCTGTATCGGATGACCTTCACTTCTGATTTGTAAAAACTCTTCTATATCTGAATGCTCTACTGGTAAATAAGCGGCAAACGATCCTCTACGAGCAGAACCCTGCGATACTACTTCAGCAACCTTATCAAATAATTCCATAAAATGAATAGGTCCACTACTTTCTCCTCCAACACTAATCTTTGCTCCTCTTGATCTAAGGTCACCAAAATATCCACTTGTACCACCACCCAATTTACTCATCATGCCAACTTCAGCAACTTTGTTTAATATCCCATCCATCGTATCAGGAATATAAGAATTAAAACATGATACTGGTAATCCTCTATCATTACCGAAATTGGTAATTACTGGAGTACTCAAAGAATAAAACCA
>RGVD01000402.1 GCA_010027395.1 Bacteroidota bacterium | reverse complement strand
TAGTGGTAACAATGAAGAAGATTTATTGAATATTATTAAAACAGTTATCAACAATAGAATAAAATGCCACGCTGACTTTTCACAATTAAAAGATCAACCTACTGAGTTCAAGCTCAGACCCAACCAGCAAGACGCTGTAGAAAAAACTATAGAGAGATGGAAAATTGCAACTAACACTACCGACGAGTCAAAATCAGTCAGACAGTTCCTTTGGAATGCAAAACCCAGATTCGGTAAAACGCTCAGCGCTTACTCATTTGCTCAGCGGATACAGGCTAAGAAAATATTAATTATTACTCAGCGCACCTCAATATCAGACTCATGGCATAAAGATTACTATGACTGGATAAAAGACAACACAGATTATAAGTTTGGCTCAAGCAAAGAAAACATTTTGAAGTCCGACGGCAGGATACTACACACTGCAATTAGTAAATCAAATTCAGAAAAATTAGCAAAAAAGCCAGAAGAAAAACTAATATTTTATATTTCCTTTTCAGATATAAAAGGAAAAACCAAAAATGAATTTAAATCTAATAACAAGTGGCTATTTGAAACTGACTGGGATCTATTTATAGTAGATGAAACCCATGAAGGATCCGATACGGATAAGGCAGTTGAGGTTTTTGACAATTTAAATACAAGCTTTACTTTACACCTTTCTGGAACTCCATTCAAAAAAATTGCAAGAAAAGCTTTTAATGCAAAAAATACTTACACATGGTCATATTCTGATGAACAAGAGTATAAAAATAACTGGGATTATACAACTGGAGAAAATCCTTACGCAGAAATGCCAAGACTTAGCATTTTTACATATCAAATGTCTCAGACATTGCGCCAAATTGCTCAAAGCGACGAATTCTCTTTTGACTTTGCAGAATTTTTTAAAAATGACGGCTCAAAGTTCATACATGAAAGTGAGATTAATCAATTTTTAGATAATTTGTCAGCTCAACATACTAGCGATGTTAGAGATAATTCTGCACAGTATTATCCTTTTGCAGATTCTACCACAAGAGAACAGCTAAGACATACTTTTTGGTTATTACCCCAAAAAGGTGGTGTGAAGATGTGTGAATTATTAAAATCTCACCTCAAGCATCATCCATACTTTAAAGACTATAGGGTAATAATGGCTGCTGGAGATGGAGACGAAGATAGATCAAAGTCCGACAAGGCCCTAAATGAAGTTCACGATGCTATTGGTGAAAATCCTTGGCAGACTAAGACAATCACATTATCGTGTGGGCAGTTAACAACAGGTATAACCGTAGCTCCGTGGACTGCAGTTTTAATGCTCAATAATCTTACAAGTCCCGCTTTATACTTGCAGGCTGCATTTAGAGGTCAAAATCCATGGAGGTACGAAGTTGATGGTGAGATAAATAACAAGTCAGATTGTTTCGTATTTGATTTTGCACCTGACCGTATTTTGAAGATTGTTGATGAGTATGCAAATTTAGATGTCGAGCGTCATATTGATCGCGAAAGAAAAAATAATATAAAGAAACTGATAAATTACTTGTC
>RGVD01000401.1 GCA_010027395.1 Bacteroidota bacterium | reverse complement strand
CCCATACCAATATGCCTATTGTTCTGTTCTTCAAAAAATATGGCAAGCTCTTTAAATGTTGATTGGAAAATTTCAGTTAGTTGTTCTTTGTTAGAAATTGAAAAATTAAGTTCGTAAAGTTGTCTGAATAAGTTGTATCTAACTCTTGTAAATTCTCGTCTCATAAACGGGTCATACTTTTCTATTTCAATAAATCGTATGTCAATAACAGTTTTCCATTCTGAGAAACGGTCTTGCCTTAGTTTATCACTATTTGCGTCTGTCGCTGCTTTAAGTCTATGAAGTCCAAAGTAAGCTGCAATAGTTGCAACTGTCGCTGTAAACAATGCTTTATATTGACCATATGAGGTCAAATATTTATCCATGCCTTCAGGTGAAAATAAAAATGAATATTTTTTGTAAAGTGTCCAATGAATTGTCACCAATGCGACAAGTGACATTAAAATTAATATCACAATTATTGTAAGTAGTAAACCGTTAAATATTTTCATTCTTGTTAGCATAAATGTCATTGGTTATATTTTTCTGTTATCTGTCGCTTTTATTGGCCCGTTCCAAATAGTCTTTGTATAACAGGTTCAGTCGCTGCACCAAGAACATAAAAAAGTAATGTCCAAATGACAACTAATATCCAATTATTTTTTACAATTTCAATAATTCCTGGAATTGTCAAGCCGTAAATGTATTTAGTTTTAGCACTAACCTTTAATTCATTCTTATCCGCTCTATCAATTATACTGTCAATTATGTCGACTTTTCTAAGCGTGGATTTATGCAATTTTAAATACTCTTTATTGTCAAATGCAGTTGATTCGTCAACGCCTTTTAAAGCGTCAATTGTTGTGATATTATTCCTATTTGCTAGGTTTAAAAGCCTACCGTCAGGTTTGTTTTTTTCGTAACCGTAAGTATATATTTTCCCTAATACTCTTGGAAAGTCGTATCTTCTGTCTTCGTCAATGTCGAATGCTTGTCCGCCTAGAATACGATACCTATTTGCAATGGCTTCAAAACCGTAATTAGAGTCCCGCATATTCCAATGTATCCATTTGAAGTCTCTATGGTTTTTAGCGAATTCATAAAATTCATCCAACATCTTTTTTTCTAAGTCGTCATAGTCAGCTAAAGACAAATTATTAAAGTCCTTACCTTCAAATTGAGCTTGTAAATGAATTGAAAATGATTTTGTCTGAGCTGTTCCTAAATACCGCATACATATAGATGTAACTCTCGGTGTCCGCCCGTGAGAGGTTACAAAAGATTCGCAGGAATAATGAATAACGATGGATTTATTTTTGTCCTTTAAAATTTCTTTTAAAAGTTCAAGTCCTTCTGCTCTTTCTATTAGTCGTTTTGATGTAAAAAACATTTTCTATTTGTGTCGTTGTTTTGTTTCGGTGTGTCTTCCTAAAGTGGCATATAACGGTTCGCAGCTACCCGAAGGTGGCGATTTCGAAGCACTTCACTGTCAACCAAGGAGAAACTTTGATAGAAGCACAAAGCTAGATTTAACCACTGAACCGCCACTTTTGGGTAGGTGCTGTTA
>RGVD01000041.1 GCA_010027395.1 Bacteroidota bacterium | reverse complement strand
TTGCCAAGTGGTGCCAGGAGGAATAATTTGATGTGGGCCACCATCCATTACTGCAGGTAAGTGCATGCCATGCCAATGCAAAGTGGTTGAATCATTCAATCCGTTTTTAACATTCATATGAACAACATCGCCTTTGTTAAAGAACAAAGTAGGACCCCAGAACTTGCCATTAATACCTCCTGTGATGGTTTGGTTTCCTGAATTTACTATTTGCGCAAAGGTATCCTTGATATTAAGGTTAAACGTGGTTCCGCTTAATGTATCAGGTATCCACATGTTGTTGTAGTTTTGAGCACTGCTGACTATAGCCAACATGACAGCCAAGCAAGATAACAATATTGATTTTTTCATAATGTGATAATTTTGAACAAACATATTATTAGTTATTGTATGTCAATTTTAAAATAGGTGTATCCTTATTTTTTATCGGTGTTTAATCAAATAAATAAGTTTAAAAGGTAAAATGGTATGCAAAAATTTTTTGAGTTGAAAAAGTTGGCTCATAGTTTACAATAAGAACTTTGTGTTTAAATAGTTACGCAATTCTTTATATTTGGAATAAATCAATAAAAATCATGCTAAGTTTTTGGGAACAAAAAGAACTCATTCATTTTGATTACATCGTTGTAGGTTCAGGTATAACAGGCCTTTCAACTGCTTGTGTTATTAAAGAACGTAAACCTAATGCAAATATTTTGGTATTGGAAAGAGGGCTTTTGCCAACAGGTGCAAGTACTAAAAATGCTGGATTTGTTTGCATAGGCTCACTCAGCGAAAAGGTATACGACCTTGCTTTAATGGGTGAAGAAAAGCTACTTCAACTTATCGAAAACCGATGGATTGGTCTGCAGCTGTTGCGCAAGCGATTAGGTGATACAACTATTGATTTTCAAAACAATGGAGGCTATGAACTGATTTTAAATCATGAATCAAACTTGTTTGTGGATCAATTGTATATGATGAATGATCGGCTTAAACCCATTTTTAAGCAAGACGTTTTCAAAGAAGACAAAAGCAAAATAGGTACTTTTGATTTTAATCCAAGCAAGCTACAAAGCATTGTTATTAATTCTATTGAAGGGCAGATAAATACTGGCAAAATGATGAACGCACTTCATCAATACGCTACTTCATTAGGCATAAAAATCATTACAGGTGCAGATGTTTCGGTTATTGAAGAAAGTGGAGATTATGTTTTGGTTCATGCTAACTCAGCCTTTAACAACATCGCTTTCAAAGCAAGCAAAGTGGCTATATGTACCAATGCCTTTACACAAAAATTGTTTCCACATTTAGAGATAAATCCAGGTAGGGGACAAGTGCTTGTTACATCACCCATCCCTGACCTAAAAGTAAAAGGTATTTTTAGTTTTGATGAGGGCTTTTATTATTTCCGTAATTTTGAAAACAGGATCATTTTTGGTGGTGGCCGCAACCTCGATTTTGATAAGGAAGCCACAACCAGTTTTGAAACCAATGAAAAAATCATTGCCCAATTACAAAAATATTTAAATGAAATGATTATTCCCAATCATACTTATACCATTGAACAAACATGGACAGGTATTATGGCTTTTGGTTCCAATAAGTTACCATTACTTCAGAGCATAAGCGATAGAATTGCTATTGGAGTAAGGCTTAATGGAATGGGTGTAGCTCTTGGAAGCAAAATAGCTGAGGATTTGGCAGATATACTGCTGTCAGACGATTGAGTGTAAGATACGGGGAAGGAAGGCGTCAGACAGCTAATATGTAATTTCTATGAAATACTCTCTTCAGAGCTTTCAATGCTCTCAGTTTCTTTCTTGTTTTCTTCAGCAAAGAATTTTTTCTGGAAGATTATGATGGCAATGAAGCCAATTGAAATAGCCGCATCTGCTACGTTAAACACAGGTCTGAAAAACTCAAACTCTTCGCCCTTCCATATTGGAAACCACTCAGGAATGGTGGTATTGATAATTGGGAAATAAAACATATCAACCACACGGCCATGAAACCATGAGTCGTAATGGAATATTACCCCATAGTAAATACTATCAAGTATATTACCTATGGCACCTGCTAAAATCAATGTCCAACTTATGATATAGCCTTTGTGTGAATTGCTTTTTATAAGTGTATGAATATACCAACCGATAAAACTAACTGCAATTAGTCTGAAAACTGTTAAAAAGATTTTACCACTTTTTCCGCCAAACTCAAGTCCAAAAGCCATACCGTAATTTTCAGTAAAATGAATTTTAAACCACTCACCTATTACGTTTACTTCTTCACCTAAAAAGAAATGTGTTTTGATATAATATTTAACCCATTGGTCAATAACAAGCACCGACAAAACAATGGATAAAGGAGTAAAATACTTATTGTTCATGTGAGGCAAATGTAAGAAAATTGTATTGAAAACTTGAATGGCAATATTTTCTGGGTTCTATGAACGATTGCCATTCAAGCTTTATTGAAAAAAGTTTTTCTAAATTAGTTTATGTGATATAGGGTCATTTTACATTAATTCAACTTAAAACCAATAGATGGTTTGCGAGTTTCAACAATTTTGCTGTAATCAATTTCAAACTCTTTTACATCATCATAAGTAAGTTCATGAATCATCTCATTATTACGCTTTTCTGGTTCTAACATGGCCAATCTCAAATGTTGGTTCTTGATAGACTCTTCAACAATTTTCCTTACTTGACGAGCATTACCAAAGAATTCATTCCTACCTTTTGATAAAAATTCCATATATGCTTTCAAATGTTTGGATGCAGCCTCATCTGCTTTGATGCTATTGGCCGCCAACATTTTTACAGCAATGTCAAATAATTGTAGGGCATCGTAATCAGCAAAATTCATCTCTCTGTCAAAGCGTGAACGCAAACCAGGATTCGATTCTAAAAATCTAATCATGTTTTCAGTATAGCCAGCTACAATCACAATAAAGTCACCACGGTTATCCTCCATGCGTTTCAAGATTGTTTCTATTGCTTCTTTTCCAAAATCATTTTCTCCACCTTCGCTAAGAGCATATGCCTCGTCAATAAACAAGACCCCACCCATGGCTCGGTTCAAAATATCATTGGTTTTTATGGCTGTTTGACCCACATAACCTCCTACCAATGCTTGCCTGTCGCACTCTACCAAATTGCCTCTTTCTAAAATTCCTAAGGCTTTATAAATTTGAGCTAATAAACGTGCCACAGTTGTTTTACCAGTTCCAGGATTACCTGTAAATACAGCATGCAAGGAGAAAGATTGACGAATATCTTTACCAATTTCTTTATAAAAACGAACCAATTTTACCAATTCATCAATTTCGTTTTTCACAGTTTGAAGGCCTATCATGGCGTGCAATGAGTTGAGTGAAGATCTTAATAATTCTTCATCCACAGGAATGTCGGCAATCATTTTTGTTTTAGAGTTGAATATTTTTTCAATATCAACCGATTCAATGGTGCTCAATTCGTCATTGCTTAATTCGCTTGGGTTGGTGTTTTGCATCAATCGCAGACCCATGTTCATTTTGCTCTCATCTATCAATGAGTTTACATAACGAGCATTGCCAAACATCCTATCTCTATTTCTATATGCATCAACCAATTTTTTATACATCATTTCACGCGCTTCACCACTAAATTTAATGGTACGTTTTTGAGCAGTATAATCTGTAATCTGCATTAACTCTTGAGGAGTATAATCCGGGAAATCATAGAACATTTGGAAACGGGATTTCATACCTGGATTTGATTCCAAAAATCCTGTCATTTCATCAGGGTAACATCACTCATTTCTTTTAGCAATATTTCAATGGCTTCTTTACCAAAATCTTTTGAGTCATCGTTTTTTCTAGCCAAGGCATAGGCCTCATCAATAAACAAAATACCTCCTTTGGCTTTTTTAATAATATCTTTTGTTTTTGGTGCTGTTTGACCAATATATTCGGCCACAATATCACTTCTATCCACTTCCACTACATGGCCTTTGCTAAGCAAGCCTAATTGCTGATAAATTTTACCAAGCATTTTGGCAACTGTTGTTTTGCCTGTACCAGGATTTCCTGTAAAAACAGCGTGTAAGTTTATCTTTTCTTTATCCTCAAAACCTTTTTCTTTTCTTAGTTTTAAGAAGTTCAAGTAGGTAGTATATTCTTTAACTTTTTTCTTGATGGAGTCTAAGCCAATCAAGGCATCCAATTCCTTCAACACATCATCTACATTGGTTTCGGCAGGCTTTTCTTCCACCACTTTCACCTTATCTTTTTTTAGTGGTTCTTTAATTAGCTTACCTTCTTCAATAATGCCATCACCAATTTCAAAGGGAACATTGGCAATGATTTTATCCATGAAAATGATGTCAACAGAATAGCTATCATTTCCCCAAGTACCTTTCAGGTCGCTGCCCCAACCAATGGTGCAATCAAATTGTTGTTCTTTGGCTGTAACAAAAAATAATTTTTCGATGCTTCCTTTAAGTTGTCCTGAGCGTGTTTTGAAATTGAAATAAAATTCGCAAGGCCAATTTTCGCTATCTTTAACAAGGTTTTCGCCATTTAATTCAACCCACACATAACGTGTTTCTTTGCAATCAAATCCAGATAGATATTGTCTTTCAGTTTTTTCTAAATTGCTATCAGGCCCTTCGTAAACACGTAAGGAATTTATGCTGAAATAAGGGTTTACTGTTTCGCTAACTAATCCAACATCATTTATATAAAATAATGTTTCACCTACAAATACATTGTCAATCCATGCTTCCCAGCGATACACACCTTTTTTCCAGTATGTACCTTGGGTTTTAACTCCCCAACCTTCACGCACATAAACAATATTTTCGTCTTTTTTGATGGGTCTATCCGCAATAAGATTACATAATTCTATACCATCAGCTTGATTAATACATTTTAAGCTAATCTTTACATCCCAATCGTTTTCATCAAATAGTTTATTGAAAAAACTTAACTCGCAATAGATGAAACTGCACTCAATTTCATCATATACCAAACGGTATTTCTTTTCATTATTTGCAAGCCACTCGGTACTTCCAAATATTTTCAAATCGCGAAATTTGTAGTTAATAGGTTTTTCCTTTGCCATAGTCGTAAGTATTAATTTGAAAACGCAAAAACATTGCTAATATGATAATTTGTCGAGTTTTATCTCCAAAATGTTTTGAACATAAGTCACGTTATTACCTAAACTAGCTCAGTATCCATATATTCAAGCGAAAATATTTTATACTTTTTACTATTTTATGACATCATTAATGGCTTCTTCAACTTGATTGAATCTAAACACAAATCCTGCCTTTTCAATTTTTTTTGATGATATATTTTGATTGGCAAGAATCATGCTAGCCATTTCACCTAGACCTAGTTTGAGCATCAATGAAGGTACGTTAGGCAAGATTAATGGTCGATGTAAAGCCTTGCAAATAGCTTTGGTTATAGCTTTGTTGCTAACAGGATTAGGGGCAACAGCATTAAAGGCACCTTTCATATTTATATCATTTCCAGCTTTCATAAAAATCCCACATAGGTCATTGATATGAATCCAGCTCGTCATCATTTTTCCGTTTCCAAAGGCTGCTCCTAAACCCCATTTGGCGGGCGCTGCAACTGCTTTCACAAAGCCGCCTTCTTTGGCCAAAACAATACCTACTCTGATAATGACAGCTCTAATACCAAGCAATTCAAATTTATAAGCTTCTTTTTCCCAATCATCGCAAACTTTTGCTAGGAAATTAGTTTGTGCCGGGAAAGTTTCATCTGTGCTTTCTACACAATTATTTCCATATATGCCGATGGCAGATGCACAAACCAAAGTTTTTACCGAGTGCTCATTATTTGCAAGTGTATCATGCAATAGTTTCGTTGATTTTATTCGGCTTTCGTAAATTTCTTTTTTGTAAGAATCAGTCCAATTGTGGTCTGCAACACCTGCACCTGCCAAATGAATTATAGTATCTGTGCATTGAAGCCAGCCTTTATCAATGCTCCCATTTTCAACATTCCAATTGTATTTTTGGTGATAAGGTCTTTCTTTTTTTGGTCTACCAATCCAAGAAACCTCTGATTTATTTTCTTCTAAAATTTGGGTTAGATGTTTTCCAACTAAACCACTTCCACCTGTAATAAGTACGTTTTTCATAATTTATATCTTGTCTTAAAAACAAAATTGGTCACATTCTGTTTCTACCAAATATATAACTAACAAAAGAATTTTGGGTAAGTTTTCTATTAAAGATATTGAATCTGTTACTGGCATTAAGAGCCACACAATACGTATGTGGGAGCAGAGGTATAATATTGTTACACCAAAACGCACTGAAACAAATATTAGGTATTACGATGACGAAGATTTAAAACTATTATTAAATATAGTTACCTTAAATAACCATGGCATCAAAATTTCTGAGATTGCCAAGTTAAGCCAGGATAAGATACAAGAGGCAGTTGTTAATCTAAAACCAAACTCTACAGAATACAGTTCCCAAATAAGGTCGCTTATAGCTTCTATGTTGAGTTTTGATGAATTTGATTTTCACAAGGTGTTGTCTAAGTCTATCATCCAATACGGATTAGAACAAACCATGGTAAAGATTATCTTTCCGTTTTTACATGAAGTCGGTGTTTTATGGCAAGTAGGCTCTGTTCAGCCAGCGCACGAGCACTTTGTCACGAACATTATTAAGCAAAAACTTTATGTTTCAATTGATGGCCAAATTGGAACTTATTCGGAACATAGAAAGAGATTTTTACTATTTTTACCCGAGAATGAGCAACATTCGTTAGGACTTTTGTTTGCCAACTATATCATACGTAACCGTGGCCACGAAGTTATTTACCTTGGTCAAGAAGTGCCTGTAAAAGATTTGAAAATAAGCTTTGATAATGGTAAAGTTGATTATATTTTCGCTACCATCACATGCGCAACGTTTCAGATGGACAAGCAAGAGATGATAGATTATCTTTCTGCCAATTGGCCTGATAGTCACATATTTTTAACAGGTTCTCAGATTTTAAATGCAAATGTAAAATGTCCTGCTAATGTTCGAATTATTAGTAGTATTTCTGAATTTGTTGAGTTAGTGAATTCGCTGAGTAGCTCAAGCAAGAATTTGGTTCTTCAAGACTAGTCCTCCTCCTTGTTAGTAATGTCCTTCATAATTTCCTCCGGAGATTTTCCTACATTTTGTAGAGATAACTTGGCGTCTTCAATTAACTGACTTTTGGGATATTTTTTAATAAAATCTCTATATGTTTGTTCGGCCTTATCGGTTTCGTTCAAGTTATTTTCGTAAGTATATGCCTTCAAAAACAATGCTTCTTCACTAAAATTTGAGTTAGGGTATTTTTCGATAATCTTATTAAATAAGGCAATAGACTCATTTGGTTTGCCCAAAACGCTGCTTCGCTGAGCAGCTTTAAGCAAGTACTCGGGTGTATGTGCATCATCTGGATATTTTTCAGTAAAATCAATATAGGCAATGTTCAATTCATTCATAATGTTCACATTAAAGCTACTATCGCTCACTTCCAATGATTTGATTCTATCTATTTGTTTTTCTTTTGGTGATTGACATGAAAATAGTGCCATCATCGAAATTAACAAAATCCCAATTCTTTTCATTTTTGATATTTTGCACGAAAGTACTTTATTGAAAAACAATACTGTCCACATAAAAAATGTGAAAGTATAGAAATATGAACCTTAGAATTGATTGGTACGAAGAAGCACTAAAGTGCATGCTTCAAGAGCTTGTATTCCTTCTTTTTTTAATAGTTCAATGAATTCCTGATTTTCTGTACCAGGGTTAAAAATCACTCTTATAGGCTTTAAATCAATAATTTTATCATAGTATTCCTTTTGGAGATTTTCATTTAAATACATGGTAACTGTATCGATATCCTGGCTTTCGGGGAAGTGCGTAATGATGGGATGTTCACCAATACTTCCAGCTTTATTTCCTAGTGCTACTACTTCATGTTTATAAGCACTCAGCAGGTTTGTAGCCATGTATGAGTATCGTTTTGGGTTTGTGCTTGCGCCAATAACCAGGGTTTTTTTCATTATATTGAGGTTTGTAATTATCTTTTTGACGGTATTTTCTTTAAAATCGTTTAAATGCCAATTTAATGTTACACTAAAGTACTGTATCACATCATATTTATAAACACAATCTGATTTTAAAAGATTACTTTTGCGCCTAAATGGGAAATATAGTAGCCATAGTAGGCAGGCCAAATGTAGGAAAATCAACACTTTTTAATAGACTTGTTGAACAACGAAAAGCCATAGTTGATGATTTTAGTGGAGTTACGCGTGACAGACATTATGGTAAGTCAGAATGGATAGGAAAAGAGTTTACAGTTATTGATACTGGAGGATATGTTCCAGATAGTGAGGATATTTTCGAATCTGCCATTCGAAGTCAGGTGAAAATTGCCATTAGTGAAGCGGACGTACTTTTGTTTATGGTAGATGTGTCGGCAGGCATTACCGAGCTTGATAAAGACTTTGCAGATATTTTAAGAAGAACCAAAAAACCTGTTTATGTTGTTGTAAATAAAGTAGATAATATAAATAGGGAGTTTCAATCGCACGAGTTTTGGGGTTTAGGTTTCAAAGAAATGTTTACCATTTCTTCTGCAAATGGCTCTGGTACGGGTGAATTGCTTGATCAAGTAGTTAGTCATTTTGAAGTATCTGAAGAAGATACGGATGCCCTAGCAGATGCATTGCCAAAAATTGCCGTAGTAGGCCGACCCAATGTTGGCAAGTCAAGTTTGGTTAATGCATTATTAGGGGAAGAAAGAAATATTGTTACTGATATTGCTGGTACAACAAGAGATACCATCCATTCTCATTATAAATTATTCGATAAAGAATTTGTTTTGGTTGATACCGCTGGTATTCGTAGAAAAGCCAAAGTGAAAGAGGATATCGAGTTTTATTCTGTTATGCGTTCTATCAAGGCATTGGAAAATTGTGACGTGGTGGTTTTGGTAATTGATGCAGTTGTAGGTATTGATTCTCAAGAAATTAATTTGATTCATTTGGCTGTTAAAAATGGAAAAGGCTTGGTGATTTTGGTTAATAAATGGGATTTGATAGAAAAAGATACCAAAACGGCCAAAAACTTTGAAACGGTTATTTTGGATAAAATGAAGCCATTCGTGGATGTTCCTATTCTATTTATTTCAGCTACAGAAAAATTGAGAATATTCAAAGCAGTTGAATTAGCCCTTATGGTGGCCGAGAATAGAAAACGTAAAATTGCTACCCATGAATTAAATGAATTCATCAATGAGATAGTGGAGGCATATCCACCTCCAGCGATTAAAGGTAAGTTTGTGAAGATTAAATTTTCAACCCAACTTCCTGGTCAAAATCCGAAGTTTGCTTTGTTTTGTAATCATCCTCAATATGTTAACGAGAGCTATAAAAGGTATCTAGAAAACAAGATGCGAGAACATTACCCCCTCACCGGAGTGCCGATTACGATATTTATGAGAAAAAAATAATAGAAAACATTTTGATATTAACAGAATTAGCATAACTTTGCGCCCGAGTTTCAAAAAATAAAACATAAACAAATGAAAAAAGTATTATCAATCGTTGCAGCTACAGCTATGTTAGCTATCGTTGCTTGTGGTCCTTCAGCTGAAGAAAAAGCTAAAATGGAAGCAAAAAGAGTTCAAGATTCAATCGAAGCATCTACTAGAATGGCTGATTCGTTAGCTGCTTTAGAAGCATCTATGATGCCTGCTGATTCAGCTGCTGTTGATACAGCTGCTGCTTCAACTGAAGCTGCTCACTAATCACTTAGTTTGCAACAATCAAAAAAGCGTTAAACTGTAGGTTTAGCGCTTTTTTTTTGATTTATTTTTTACCGTATAGGCTGATAATGAAGAGGTGAACAGAAAATTATAGCATACATGCATAATTTTCGCAAACATTTTTTGTAATAAATATAGAAAACATTACTTTCGCAGTCTTAAAATTTTTAAGGTAATGGCACAACCAACATACAACCCTTCGAATACTAAAAGAAGAAATAAGCACGGATTCCGTTCAAGAATGGAAAGTGCGTCAGGTAGAAAAGTAATCGCTGCGCGCAGAGCACATGGTAGAAAAAAACTTACCGTATCTGACGAGAAGCGTCATAAAAAATAATAAATCTTTGATTTGATTACGCTTTGTTGTATGCACCCTCTTTTTGTTGGTGTGTCTCATGGTATATGTTCCAATGTTTTTTGGAATTATTTCTTATGAATTATACATTTCCAAAATCAGAGCGGCTTTCAAGCCAAAAATTAATAACTGCCCTTTTCCAAATGGGCATTTTTAGTTTATACTCAGCTCCATTCCGCTTTTCTTTTGTGCAAGTAACAGAGCAAGAGGCCTCTTGTCAGGTACTCATAATAGTATCGAAAAGGAATTTTAAAACAGCTATTAACCGCAATCGCATCAAGAGGCAACTGCGAGAACTTTATCGTTTGCATAAACAACCTTTATTAGAAAAGTTGGCTAGTCAAGAAAAGCAAATAGCCTTATTGATTAGCTATACTGGCAAACCCGAAATGGACTTCAACCTTTTGAAACCAAAATTTATTGAGGCATTAAATAAAATAGCAGATGAGGTTTAAAAACGTAGTCCAGTACCCTTTCATTCTTATGATTAGGATACAACCCTACTTGCAGCCAGTATGCCGAAGAAGCCATCAAGAAATATGGTATTATCAAAGGAGTTTATTTAGGTACTAAAAGGATTTCTCGCTGCCACCCTTGGGGAGGGCATGGCTATGACCCACTGCCTTAGCGGTTAGTGAAAATTTGTTTCAATATTTGATTTATGGTAACAAAAGACACTAGGCATGTGGTGGAATTTTGCGCATCACCCACTTAGGTGTCTGAGGCAATAATGAATACCGACATTCGTAGGTCATTTCAAATGCTTGTTATGAAAGCTAATGGAATCCTATATGGTAGTATTTTGCTGATTAACCTTTTCTAGCAATCAAATAAATATCCCAAGTTGCATCTAAATTATCTTGAGTTAAGAAGAAGTCTTGGGTGCTAATAGCTAATGTATCGTTATTTTGCTCTTTCAAGTCTTTGCGCATCATTGAGGTTAGCATATTGTAGGGTTTAACCAACCAAGAAGCAGGCACCATTTTATGTAAACCCAGAGGGTCTAACATTAATATTTTCTTTGCCCATTTAGCATTATCGGCATAGTATGTATTCACTTTGTCATTTCCTTGCAGGCCTTTAAGTTCAATGTTTTCAAATACTTTAGAGGCTTCATTTTTCATCTCATCAAAAGTATATTCGTGCACATGGAAAGGATTACGTGCAATACTCATTTTGATATTAGGTGTGGTGCAAAGAAAGATGCCACCTGGTTTTAATACACGTTTTACATCTTGCATAAATGCCAAACGTGGTTGAATATGTTCGATAAATTGAAAGGCTGTTAGCACATCTACACTCTCGTCTTCTAGCGGAATAGGTGGTACTTTCCCTGCTTTAAAACTCAGATTTGTTTTGGCAGCATGCTTTTGCCTTGCGTCTGCTATGGTAACTTCGCTATAATCAACCCCAATGGTACTTTGAGTGAAGTCAGCTAAGTATTGTGTGCCATATCCATCTGCACATCCTACATCAGCAGTTTGTTTTCCTTTTACATAATCGCGTGCAAACTCATAGGCATAAAAGCAACGTTTTACGATTACATTGTTGCTATCTTCAAAACTAGGTCTTTCTCTGTCAAACATATTATAGTCTGCAATGTTACTAAATAACAAATGATTTAGTTTGACTGCATATCAATTTTTTGCCAAAAATAAGCATTTGTTTAATTTTGGCTATTAAACCAACAAATATTATGAATTACAAAGCATTACTCGACTTCCTTAAAAAATTGGAAAAGAACAATAACAAAGAATGGTTTGATGCCAACAGAAAGGAATACGAAACGCTTAGGAAAGATTGGATTGAATGCACTGGTGGCTTGATAGCAGATATTGGTGCTTTTGATCCAGATATTCTTGGTTTGGAACCAAAGAATTGCATTTTTAGGATTAATAGGGATGTGCGATTTTCTGTAGATAAATCGCCATATAAAACCAACTTTGGCGCTAGTATGAGTAAAGGTGGAAAGAAAACGGAGTTTTGTGGTTATTACTTTCAGGTGAAACCGAATGATGTGTTTATCGCGGGTGGTTGTTATATGCCTGCATCGGATAAATTGGCAAATATCAGACAGGAAATTGACTATAATTTAGATGAGTTTAAAGCCATCATCAACAATAAGGAATACATAAAACAATTTGGTGCAATGAGCGGTGAAACCCTTTCAAGGCCGCCCAAAGGCTATGATGCTGATAATCCAGCTGTGGAATATCTTAAGCATAAGAGTTTTTTGAGTTTTAAAAAATTGGATGACAGTGCTTTGTTTGAGAAAAATTTCGAGAAGGAAATAGTGAAAACATTCAAAGCGATGAAACCCTTGAACGACTTCTTAAACCGAGCTATTGAAGCTTAGGTTTTGTCTTTCCATAAATAGAAATCTTTTGTCAATTCTACATATTCATCAGTGGCAATTCCATCAGATTGGTAAATGGTAAAAGTGCTTTCAATATAGATTTTGTTTGATATGCCAAAAGCTAAAATCAAGCGATTTATTTCTTTTTCTGGCTTAGGTTTTATATTGATTAAATGATGCAATTGTAAGTTATGTTCTTTTGCAATTTGAATAAATTCAAGTCCTTCTTGGTGGGGTAGAATAAGCCAAAATAAAGCATCATCTTTCATTAATCTGTATGCCTGTTTACATAAATCTTCGAAAGAAAGGTCCTTATCGTGGCGGGCTAAAGCCCGCTTCTCATCCTCAATCCCCATATTTTTAGCATTGCGATAATAAGGAGGATTGCTTATGATGAGATCATATTTATTAGTTGAGGAGAAATTTTGAATAGCTGAATGATGTATTCTAATTCTATCATGCCAAGGCGATTCATTGGCATTTTGTTCTGCTTGTTTAAAAGCTTCTTCATCTATTTCTACAGCATCAATTTGTGCATTTGATTTTTGGGCCATCATAAGAGCAAGAATGCCTGTGCCAGTGCCAATATCAAGTATGCGTTCTGCACCTTCAACATTAGTAAAACAGCCCAACAAGACACTGTCTGTGCCAAGTTTCATGGCTGCTTTATCTTGTAGCAATGCAAATTGTTTAAACTGAAAATGCGTATTTCTCATGCCTAATTATGTTAGCAAATATTGGATTATTTTTGAATTGAGAGTGATTTTTGTTAGATATTTAGGTACTATATAATTTATGGGCAAATAACCCAGCTAAGCTTAATCTGAAGCCAAACTAATGCCTTACGACTGCGCAAAAGCAAATTAAAAAGAGTTTGTAACTCAGGTAATAAAACAATATTGTTAGATTTGCACTCTGCCTGCAAATCGTAAGGTGATAACACTGACCGAATGCAATCAGCCGTTGCAGGCGTCCTCGCCTGCAACATTAAACTAGATAAATAATCAATGACAACACATAAATATACCAACCGACTTATACAATCATCAAGCCCTTATTTATTGCAGCATGCCCACAATCCTGTGGATTGGTATGAATGGGGAGCTGAGGCTTTTGAAAGAGCCAAAAGCGAGGATAAATTGGTCATAGTTAGCATTGGTTATTCTGCATGTCATTGGTGTCATGTGATGGAGCATGAAAGTTTCGAAAATGAAGAAACTGCAAAGCTGATGAACGACTTATTTGTGTGTGTGAAAGTGGATAGGGAAGAGCGTCCAGATATTGATCAAATATATATGGATGCGGTGCAGCTGCTTAGTGGACGTGGCGGTTGGCCATTAAATTGTTTTGTATTACCCGATGGAAGACCACTTCATGGAGGTACCTATTTCCCTAAACAAGATTGGGAAAGAACCTTAAAATCTTTGAGTGATTTTTACATTAACAAAAGAGAAGAAGCACTCGAATTTGCAACAGATTTGACCAATGGCATCAAGAAATTAGATATCATACCTACCAGCAATGATGAGAAGGTTGACATTGAAAAAATCATTGAACAATGGAAAGCCAATTTTGATATGAAGTTTGGAGGCTTTGCTTGGGCGCCTAAGTTTCCAATGCCTAACAATTGGCAGTTTTTTCTTCAATACCATCATCATACCAAAGATTTAGACTGTTATGATGCGGTGATGAAAACCCTTGTAAGTATGGCTGAAGGAGGCATATACGACCAAGTGGGAGGTGGCTTTGCACGCTACTCTACAGATGTTTTTTGGAAAGCACCACATTTTGAAAAGATGTTGTATGATAATGGGCAATTGATGCAATTATATGCAGAGGCTTATCAACAATCAAAAAATCCGCTATTCAAGAAAGTGGTTTATCATACCCATGAATGGATAAAAAGAGAATTAACCTCGGCAGAGGGAATGTTCTATTCGGCCTTAGATGCCGACAGTGAAGGGGTGGAGGGGAAATTTTATATTTGGACTAAGTCGGAATTGCAAGATATTTTAGGAAATGAT
>RGVD01000005.1 GCA_010027395.1 Bacteroidota bacterium | reverse complement strand
CGCAAAAATTTGGGTGAAAAATCTTTATTGATGCCAAGCATATCATGACTAACCAAAACTTGCCCATCCACATCAGGCCCAGCACCTATTCCTATAACTGGAATTTTAATCATCTCGGCCACTTGCTTCGCAAGTTTGGATGGTATTTTTTCAAGCACTATTGAAAAGCAACCTGCTTCTTCTAATAACTGGGCATCATTTAATAATCTATCAGCTTCTGCCTCCTCTTTAGCTCTTACCTCATAAGTGCCAAACTTATATATACTTTGAGGTGTTAAACCTAAATGTCCCATTACAGGTATACCAGCTGTTAATATTCTTTTTATTGATTCTACCACCTCTAATCCACCCTCTAATTTCACAGCATGCGCCTCGGCTTCTTTCATAATTCGAATAGCAGAATTCAAAGCTTCTTTAGAATTACCTTGGTAGCTTCCAAAAGGCAAATCAACCACAACCAAAGAGCGATCCACTGCTCTGATAACAGAAGCTGCATGGCTTATCATTTCATCTAAAGTAATAGGTAATGTAGTTTCATATCCGTGCATTACATTACTGGCGCTATCTCCCACAAGCAATACATCTATTTTAGCAGCATCAAATATTTTGGCCATGCTATAATCATAGGCAGTTAGCATGCTAATTTTCTCGCCCCTCAATTTCATTTCTTGAAGGGTATGGGTAGTCACTTTTTTTATTTCCTTATAGGTGCTCATGCGTATGTTGATTTAAATATTATTTGAAAATTGAGGCTAAACTAAATAGGTAATTTTCTAATTCTTTTTAATGGACCACTACAATAGCTTTCATGACAATTAATACACATACCAATCACTGCATTGTAGGCCTTTATTTGCGAAGCATTATCTCGTGCTACTGATAATTTTTTATATGATTCTGAAAATAACCTTGCGTTTTCAAAAAATCTAGGTTCTAATACATCTGGGTCGGTGGGTTCTACTAACCAGAACCTCACCATTGGGTATTTGGCAGTTTCTAAAGTTTCACCTGCTTTCAATTTTTCTCGCATTTCCGATGCATTCTTTACCAAAGCTCGCATCATTAAGGCCATAGGTTTGGCATTATTGGGATCCATTATGGTTTCAGAACTACAGGAAGAATCTAACTTTGTACTATCAACAATCACTTGGCTTGAGTCGCCTATGCTCTTGTTTTCTTTATTTTCGTTTCCACCACAAGCAAAGAACACTATTGACAAAATGCTGAGTGCAAAAACGCTATAAACAATCTTTTTCATGCATCAAACATAAAAAAAACGAGACACTTTGCAGCATCTCGTTTCTCAGAATTAGTTTTACGTATATTATTTTAAGATAACACCACTTGCCTCAAATACCAATTCTCGCTTAGGTTCTTTGATTTTAGCTATATCTTCTTTGGTTTTACCTGCATCTTTGGCATACTCTTTCAAATCAGCAATACTTGTTTCATCAATCATAGCAATACCCTCAACGATAGCGGTTTTACCTGCAGCGTCTTTAGGCATAAAGAAAGCATAATCTTTAAAAGTTACTCTTACTTTATTTCCTTTATCATCTACCAAATTCATCCAACAACCTTTTTTCTGACAAACATCTTCAATTTTTGCTGATACTTTTGTGGTCATTTCTTTTTTGCTACCCATTTTCTTTTTCATTTCTGATAATGAAACAGCGCCTTTGTCAGTAATTTTCGAACCAAAGCTTTGAGCTGAAACGAAAGATGTTAAGGCAAATAGTAGCGAAAAACTAAATATTATTTTTTTCATGTTTTTGTTGAGTTTATTGAAGCAAATATAATTTTTTGGGCAAACAATTAGTGCTTTATAATAGAATTTTAGAAAAACTTCTTTGACAACGTATTTTTTCTATATTTGCACCCGCAAAAGGACTCGTGGCCGAGCGGCTAGGCTGAGCTCTGCAAAAGCTCCTACAGCAGTTCGAATCTGCTCGAGTCCTCATTAAAGCCCTTGTTTTCAAGGGCTTTTTTTATTCCATACCTCTAAGTAGAGGAGCATTTCCCCAAGGAATTCTTGATAAAATCAATATCAAGCCAATACTATAAAAAACCAAACTGCGTTTGTGTTTTACAGCATCTTCATAAGCTTTGCGCACTTTTATTTTACCCGCTTGTATAATAACAATACCAAAAATCATAGTTAAAGGATGCTCTACCAATTGCAATCTCATCAATTTATCTTTCATAGCAACACCCATTCCTAAATCCATATAAGATTGAATTACGGGGCTTGTGAAGTATAAAATTATGCCCAATAATAATTGGGTATGGCAAACCATAATAAAGAATTTAGCTGCTTTGTTGTCTTCAGGACCAAAGGGAGTTTTATTAATAACACCCATAAGTGCCTTAAAAATGGTGTAAACGGCTAAGAGTAAAAATACCCAGCGAAGTGCATTGTGAAGTAAAAGTAATGTGTGATACATGGTTTTAAAATTTCAGCTAAATTACTTTCTTTGAAATCATTATTGGTATTTTTCAACCCACATTAGCTGTTTTTAATACAAATAAGTGAACACCTCATTTCACTCATATTGGCACCAAGTGCCTTTTGTAAGGATCATTTTCCCTTTTATTTTGGGTATAGGCCTTAGCATGTTTGTAGAATTCACTTATTTACAAGCCTTCATCATGATGCTCATTAGCATATCCATTTTTGGAGGATTATCATTAGTTCTAAAATCCTATTTACATGATTGGATAAAAGGATTGGGCTTAAATCTTTTTATTTTCTGTTTCGGAATTGGTTTACATGTTGCTCAAAAAGACATGCTCAAACCCAATCATTTTAGTAAATATAAATCTCAATACTTAGAAGTTCGAATAAAAGAACCTTTGCTAGAAAGAAAAAAATCCTATAAAGCATTGGCTGAAGTAATAAGTGCCATTGATAGTTTGGGGTATAAGCAATCTTACATAGGGAAATTGGCCATCTATTTTCAAAAGGACATTCATACTAAAAACAGTATTCACTATGGCGATATTCTGTGGATTAAAGCAAACTTCCAAGAAGCATCTCCTCCTCAAAACCCTTATGAATTCAATTACAAAAGGTATTTGGCATTTAACAATATCTATCATCAAATCTATTTGCGAGACAATGATTTTATCAAAACAGGTAAGTCATACAAAAATGCATTATTCGATTTTTCTTACCAAGCACAAGAATATTTTAAGGAGGTTTTAAATAAATATGTTGCCTCCAAAACAGAAGTTGCCGTAAGCCAAGCCTTGCTTTATGGATATGATGATGATATAGACGCAGATGTGGTTAAAGCCTATTCAAACACAGGCACCTTGCATGTGTTAGCTGTAAGCGGAATGCATGTGGGTATCATTTTCTGGATTATATCGAAACTCTTACTTTTCCTTGACAAAAAAAGATGGGGCCAATTGATTAAGGCGCTAATCAGTTTAGTGTTACTTTGGGCTTATTCCTTACTCTGTGGCTTCTCTCCTTCTATCTTAAGAGCCACAGTTATGTTTAGCTTTATGATAATTGGCAAACTAAGTAAACGGGATGTAAATATTTACAATACACTTGCCACTTCTGCATTTGTTATTTTGATTTTCGATACCAATATTATTGCGAATGTGGGTTTCCAACTCAGCTATCTGGCAGTGCTAGGCATAGTTACTTTTCAAAAAAGAATTTATGATTGGTATACCCCCAAATATTGGATTACAAATCAAATCTGGACCATTACAGCGGTATCTATTGCAGCACAAATTGCTACCTTCCCAGTTGGATTGTTGTATTTCCATCAATTCCCTTTTTGCTTCCTATTTTCAAACCTAATTATCATTCCGCTAACCACCCTAATACTCTTCTTAGATATTGGATTAATGGTATTGAGCTTTTGGGACTTTGCAGCTTCAATGTTAGGATTCCTCATTAAATGGCTCATCATTGCTACCGATAAGATTGTTATGTTGGTAGAAGATCTTCCCTATTCATATACCAGCGGAATACACATCAGCATTGCTGAGACTATCTTGATTTACATACTCATTTTGTATGTATTTTTCTGGCTCATTCACATTAAACATCGCTATTTAAGGTCTGCACTTTTGCTTTGTTTCACTATTAGCGCATACAATGGATATGAAAGCTTTGCCAATCAAACACAAAAGTGCATTACCTTTTATAATATTCATAAGGCATTTGCTTTTAATATTATCCAAAATGGAGAAGCCAACTTTTATGCAGATAGTTGCTTAATAAACGATGAAGAGAGATTTCATTTTCATGTGCAGCAACATATTTGGTCGCAGGGGGTTATTAAGTTAAACAAAACAAGTATTGAAGATTCATACATCATTTATCTACCACATAGAAAACTATGGATCAATATAAACAAGCTTGCCTTAAAAGATGTGGCTAAAAACGATATTATCTTAGTTACACAACGCACTTTTATAAATTTCAACGAAATATCAGAAGTCCCTGAAGCCCTATTTATACTAAGTTCTGACCTATCAGCACGTAAACGGCAATATTTTGCTAATAAACTAAAGGAATTAAATATTTTATTTGCTGACCTAAATAAAACAGGTGCGTACAGCATAGCATTATAAACCATATGGATTTAATTAATTACGAAGTAAAAGAACGCGTGGCCTATATCACGCTCAATCGCCCAGAAAAGCGCAATGCCCTGAGCTACGATTTTGTTCAACTTATCAAAGATAATTTTAAAAAAGCAGAAGCGGATGAAAATTGCAAGGTGATTATAATTAAAGCAAATGGTGAAGCTTTTTGTAGCGGAGCCGATCTAGCATCTCTTCAAAAACTTCAAACCAATACAGATGAAGAAAACCTCCAAGATTCGCTTCATTTGATGGAATTATATAAAATGATTCACCTTTCATCTAAAGTGGTTATTTCGCAGGTTGAAGGTGCAGCTTTAGCGGGTGGTTGTGGCTTGGCAAGTTTGCATACACAGAAGTTAAAATTGGATTTGTACCAGCCATTGTTATGGTATTTTTAATAAGGAAAATAGGTGAAACCAATGCCCGCAGTATGATGCTTACAGGTGATATTATTGATGCACAAAAGGCCTTACAATTTGGCCTGATTAATGCTGTTATGGATGCGGAGTTGATTGAAGATGAAGTTTTTGAATTTGCTAAAAAACTATGTAAACAAACATCTTCTCAAAGCATAGCCTTAACCAAGCAAATGATTGCTGAAGTGCAAAACTTATCGATGGATGAAGCCTTACAATATGCTGCCGCCATGAATATGAAAGCACGCAAAAGCGATGATTGCAAAAAAGGAATTAACGCATTTTTAAACAAAGAAAAATTAAGTTGGTAATACCCATGAACTACAAATTATTCATCCTCCTATGTTGCATAAGCTTACAAGGTTGGTCGCAAAACAAATTAACAGAAGGAAAAGTATTTTATGACATCACTTATCCTGACCTTACGGGTGAGGCTAAAAGATTTGAAGCCATGTTGCCTAAAGATGCCACTGTATATTTTAAAAATGGAAAAAGCAGGGTAGAAATGCCCAATGCTGCAGGTAAAATTACCACCATTGCAGATAGTGGCATGAACGATGTGATTATCTTGATGAATTTGCAGGGGAAAAAATTTGCCATGAAGAAAACTGCAGAGGATATCAAAAAAGCACAAGTTGATTTGGCAGGTGTGGGTAATGCACCAGATATAAGCGTTACCAAAAGTGATGACACCAAACTCATTGCTGGATACATATGTAAAAAAGCCAACATCCGATTAAAATATGGCGAAACTACGTTGAACAATGTTTGTTGGTATACAGATAAACTTCCTAAAATAATGAATGGCACTGATACCAACTATGATGCTATTGAAGGTTTTATGATGGAATATACTATAACACAAGATGGTATTACAAAGACCTTAAAAGTAAGACAAGTTTTTGATGAAAAAGTGGGTGATGTTTTGTTTCAAATTCCAACTTCATACCGTTTTATTAAAAGTGATGAGGAGTTGGTAGAGATTATGAATGCCGAGATGGGGAGGTAAAATATTGTTAAATCCTGAGATGGATAGAAACATTATTGTTTCATATTTTTCAAAATCTCAAAAAACACTATTTACTTCTGAAAGCCATTATAAATCTTTGTTTGAAAGGAAGTGTTGATTAATAAGCGCTATCCATGGGTTTAGTCATGAAACATTATCTAATATCATATTTGCTAAAGTAACTTAAAGTTTATTCGATAAAAATAGTTTTCTAACTTTTCAAGACACGAAATGACGATTAATTAAGAGCAGAGGTGCTTCTACCGATTAATCGGAATAAAGTTGTTTGCTACGATAAAATACGGCAACAAAAATATTTCTCTTTGTAACCAAAAATCTTTTGCTCAAAACAACAAATGCTGAATATTTGTCCCCAATTGGTCTCCACACCAATTGAATAATTAGGTGAAGAATTTTGTTGTTGGGGTATCACAACAAAGGACTGGGATAATATGATTTATACCTCCCTTGCCAATAAATCCACCTCGCAGGTTTTAAATGCATCAGGGCTGACGCTGGCATCTAGCCATAATTTTTCATTCTCGGGTGTAAGAATAAGTGGCATGCGTTTTTTGGTATTATGTATCTCAGCCATCAGTTCGTTGGCTTCGGTGGTCACCATAGCATAGCTTTTAATAATTTTTCCCGTTTGTTTATCAATCCACTCACTAAATATTCCCCCTATGGCATAGGGCTCATCATTAGGCAGTGTAATAAGGTATTGTTGTTTTTCTTTGCCTTTGGGGTCTAACCATTTCCATTCATAAAAACCATCCACCAAAATTAAACAACGGTTTTTTACCGCATTTCTAAAAGAGGGAAGTTCAGTAATGGTTTCAATTTTGGCATTTAAGGTGTTTTTACGAAAGCTTTGATCTTTGGCCCAAAAGGGTATTAAGCCCCAAATATACAATTGAATGGCATGCATTTTATCATTGCATATAATGGGTGTTTCAGGGTGTGCGAAACCGTTGTATCTAACACTACTAACAAAATTATGATAGGTTAATGTAGCAGCAAATCGCTCCTCAAGGGGTTTGATGTCTTTACTTTGTTTGGTATGGTAACACATAAGGTGGGCTTATATCTGCAATATGTTAAAAGTAAGTTTCAAATGCAAGGTTTAGTTCGCTTGACCTTTGTTTTATTGCTGTGTTAGCATATTGTCAGGAGCGGAGTCGAGAACGGTGAATGGTGGAGTCAGTCCATTTTTCGACTCTGCTCAAAATGACAGACTCGTCTCCGCCCCTTGTTATTTTTCTTGCCAAGCGTCACCAACAACTGAAATCGAAATAACATACTCCAAATAGCTTCTTATTTTTTATCTATATATTTCATAAAATAATGAAATGCCTTTGCCAAATGGGCAATTTCGCTAAAGATTTTAAACCCAACTTTTAGGTCGCCATGGTCAAGTAAATTTGATACTTCTAAATGGGTTCTTGTATTGTCTTTAATCAAAGAATGCAGCAATACCGACTCTGATGAGGGAATGACATTATCTTCTTTGCCATGAATGATGCAAACAGGGCATTTAATTTTATTAGCATGCTTTGACAAATCAAGTCTGTTTTTCCAAATTACAAAATCAGGGATTTTAGTCCAAGCACGCATTATTATTTCACTTCTAAATCCGGTATCGTATCTAAGCTTGTTATACAAATCGCGGGTCTCTTCATTGGTTTGCGCAAGCAAGGCGGGTAGCAATGG
Source organism: Bacteroidota bacterium (assembly GCA_010027395.1). Classification (GTDB taxonomy): domain Bacteria; phylum Bacteroidota; class Bacteroidia; order UKL13-3; family UKL13-3; genus RGVD01. Next base: position 20,795 of record RGVD01000005.1, on the reverse strand, counting down.
CACTTGTCTTTTCAAACCATTGTCTTCAAGGGCGGTTTGAACCAGCTCATCCAATCTAGTATTATTGCCTACTTCATATTTTAAAAAATTTTTCATGAGAATATGCATCCCATAATCATCTTCATTTTTTTCGTTGGTTAAGGCAAATTGAATGGTTTTTTCAAAATCACAAAAACCGCCTATCAAACACAAGGAAGACACATTTTTTTCAGGCATATCAGCAATGGCCAAGGATGCAATACCAGCTGAAAAGGAAGGTGCAAATACAGCAGGACGGAATTTGTGTGGGTTTAATAACTCATCAGCTTCAATATGCAGAATAACTTCCTTCATTTCATCAATACCAGTTGGATGAATTAATAAAGCATCAATGGTAGGAATCTTGGGAGTGATTACACGGTAACCTAATTTGGCAAAGGCATTGTTTAACACTGCTATACGTGTATCCTCATATCCACTCATAGAAAAGCCACAAAGAGAAATAATGAGGCCTTTTTCTTTTTGAGAAGGCGTATACAAAAGCACAGGTGTTTTACCACTTGAAAGCAACAATTCTCCCTCCTCTCCTTTACTACTATTTTTGAGCAGAGAAGAATAAATAATAAATCGAAGTCCAGCTAGAAACGAGACCAATGTAAATTTATTTTTAAAGATGAAATGAAACTGAAGCAATATTGCTGATACATATATTCTAAAATCAATTAATTTTTTATTTTAGCTTAAAGCACAATGATATGAATTTATTTCTTTCTCCAAAGGATCATAATAAAAGTTAACAATCCGATAATAAAGGGAAACTGGGTAAATAGTGCTTTGGAGTTTATGCTCTGTGCACTGCCACTGCTGGCCTTTTAGCGCAGCGTCACCTGCAACTATAAAATCCAGATTGTGATGCAAAGGAACAGAACAAAATGCTATCCTTAAAGACCTTTTGACTCTAATATTAGGTGATAGCAATAAACTGCAAAAATTGACTCTAAGTTCAAAATCTATGGCCATAAAAATCCTTTACATCAAAAGTATATGACAATCATTAAATCTGCTTGAAAATGTTTATGGATTGGGTAAAAATTTTCTTGCCTAGAGTATCAGGCTTTGAGCCAAGATAAAAAAAAGTGTCTTGCAGAAATTGAGTTTAGGTGTAGTTTTGTAATCGCTTTTGGTTCCCGACACGGGTCGGGATGAAAAGGGAATCAAGTGAAATTCTTGAACAGTACCCGCTGCTGTAAGCACCGATTTACCATATGGTAAATCAAAAATTTTTGTTTCCTTCTTGTCACTGTTCCGCCAATCGGAATGGGAAGACTAACAAAAATGGTGTAAGTCAGAAGACCTGCCTAAGGCAAATAACATCATTGTAGCTTTCGGGAAAAAAGGCTGTGTGATACGAAAAAAGTATATCTCAATTTTTATTGACATTCCTTATTCGTATTCATTCATTTTCATTCTCATGGCTCAACAATTGTTTCAAAACAAATGAAAAAATATTGTTGTATGCTTTTCTGTTTGGTGCTAAGCGCGTGGGCTGTGGCACAAGCTTATCAATCGAATCCGATTGACAGCAACAAGCTAGTATTGCCCAACAAAAAACTAAAGTCAATTGATATTTATGCCAATAAACTAGATGCATTTAAAACAGGTGTAAAAACGCAGCATATTGATACTTTATTTATTCAAACCCAACAGGCCAATTCTGTGGCGGATGTGCTTAGCAAATACAGCCAAATATTTATCAAATCTTATGGTGCGGGTGGTCTGGCTACAGCAGGTTTTAGAGGTTCTTCGGCCAATCAAACCGCTATATTGTGGAATGGATTTAACCTACAAAGCCCTATGCTTGGACAAGCAGATTTTGCATTATTGCCAGCCAACTTGTTTGAAAATATATTGATTGACTATGGCAGTACTTCAAGCATTTATGGAAGTGGTGCAGTGGGAGGCTCAGTCATACTGAACAATGGAGCCTTGTTTCAGTCGGGATTTAAAAGCCAGTTGAGTTATTCATTGGGGAGTTTTAACAACCAACAACAAGTAATCAAATTGTCGTATGGTGATAAAAAATCATTCTCATCTATTAAATTATTTAATCAATGGGGCGACAATGATTATTCCTATTTAAACCAAGGTAAAGAACAAAAGCAAACCAACGCCAAACTGCAACAAAGCGGACTTTTGTGGGATGAGTATTTGCAAGTAAACAACAACAACCAAGTATCAATGCATCTTTGGTGGCAGGGTAGTGATAGACAAATACCTCCAGCTATCAATACACCAAATACAAAAGCCAATCAACAAGATGAAAGTCTAAGAATAAGCGCTGAATGGAAATATATGAGAAAGCTTTATCAATTGAACCTTCGCTCAGCTTTGTTAAAAGAAAGCATTACCTATAGCAACACCAACTTGAGCAAAAGCTCAGCCCATAGCAGCCAATACAATACTTTTATTGAGAATTATTTCCATCCTTTTCAAAATCATTATATACAACTGTCGGCCAATTATAGTTACACAGAAGCTGTTTCAGATGCTTATTCAACTTACAAGCAACAAAAGAGATTGGCTTTGTTTGCATCCTATAAAATTGTATCAAACAAATACAAACTCAGCAGCTGTCTGAGCAGTCGCAAAGAGTTCATCAATGGGCAAGACGCACCTTTGGTTTCATCATTGGGTTTTGAGTTTGCAGGTTTAAAAAACTTTAAGTTATCATACAATATCAACCAAAGCTATCGCCTACCTACCTTTAACGAACTGTATTGGAATGATGCCTTTGCCAGAGGAAACATTAACCTAAAACCAGAGCAGGGTTGGGGTGAGGAATTCACCATTAAATATACTTTACCAAAAGACAAATTCAAAAAAACACAATGGGAAATTACCTCAAGTGTATACAACCGATTCATGGATGATTTTATCCAATGGACCATCAGCGATGGATATAACAGCCCAATGAATATTAGCCAAACAAAAAGTATGGGGTTGGAACTGCAAGCTAATATAAGCTATACCATAAAAGGCTCTCACATATTTATGAAAGCCTTGTATGATGCAAGTCAATCTACCATTGAAAAAAGTTATTTAAACGGTGATGCTTCATTAGGTAAACAAATAGCCTACTCGCCAAGACTGAAGTATAGCTTGACTTTGGGAGCAAATATCAAATCATATTATGTTCTTTATAATCACACCTACACAGGCATTCGATTCACCACAAGTGATAACAATGAATGGTTAGATTCATATAGCATTGGTAATTTTTCAGTCGGGCAAAATATCAAAATCAATAAAATCATTCTTAGTTATAACCTTAACATAAACAATGCTTGGAACGAGAACTATCAAGTGATTGCGAATAGGGCTGTTCCCATGCGTTATTATCAACTCACACTATCCATAAAAATTTAAACTACACATATATGAAAAACAATTACAAATTAATTTTGGCTTTAATTTCAAGCCTATTTGCAATGAATGTTAATGCTCAATTTACCTCAACTTTTGAGGACATTACACTTGCTCCAAATTCTTATAATAAAGGTGAAGATTGGAAAAAAGGATTTAACAGCGGTGCTGCTTTCTTTTCAAATCAATACGATACCGCCACTTCGGGTGATTATTGGAGTGGATTTGCCATTTCAAACAAAAAGGATTCGATAGGTGAAGGCTACTTAAATGAAGCCAATTCAATTACTGGTGGAGGTTATGACAATTCGAATAATTATGGTGTGGCATACAGTTATGGTCATATAAAAGTTAACAAAGATGTGATGGGTTTTTATATAACCAATAACACCTATGCCTATTATAGTATGAAGAAGGGTGATTCATTTACCCGCAAATTTGGCGATACCACAGGAACCAAAAGTGGCCTAGGACAGAGTTCTTATCCTGATTACTTAATGGTAAGCTTCACTGGTTTTAAAAATGGCATTCAAAAAGATTCAGTAGTTAATTTTTATCTGGCGGATTACCGTTTTGCAGACAATAGCAAAGATTATATTGTTAAAAACTGGAAATGGGTCGACCTGAGTAAAATCGGCCGTTTCGACAGTTTAACATTTAGTTTTGCATCAAGTGATACCTTCGGTGGATTTGGAATAAATACCCCAACCTATTTTTGTATCGACAATTTAACATATAGCATCAAACAATCGGTTGAAGATAAATTATCATCTAATGATGTAAGTGTTTTCCCTAATCCAGCAGCCAATCATTTATTCATTGACTTACCTAAAAATATAAGAACCTTTGAATGTATTGTTTCAGATATCAATGGTAAAGAAATCATGCGCGATTCAAATTCATATAGCATAGATGTTTCAGGGTTAAATAGTGGTTTGTATTTTATAAGTATCAAAACAGATTTGGGTGTTGTTAGCAAAAAATTTGTTGTAGGGGCGAATTAATATTCGCCCATTAATTGTTGGGCGAATATTTATTCGCCCTTACAGTTGACAAAACATTTATTACCCATAACAACCATTCACACAAAAACATTGACCTCTAGATTAATGAAATACATATACACCCTCTTATTTGCAGTATTGCTTATCCTTGGCATGCAATCATGCGACAAAGCACCACAAGTGCCACCGATAGTGATATTACCAGATTCATTACATGAAGGTATCTATGTTTTAAACGAGGGAAATTTTCAATCAGGGAACGCAACCCTTGATTTTATTGATGTTTATAATAATTTTTACTACAACGATGTTTATAAACAAGCAAATAAAAAAAGTCTAGGTGATGTCCTTCAATCCTTGAGTGTGATTAATGATAAATTGTATTTGGTGGTAAATAATTCGGGCAAAATAGAGGTGATAGATAAAAGTAATTTTAAATCCATTTCAACCATATCCGGACTTCGCTCGCCAAGGTATATAAAAGCGGTTTCATCAAATAAAGCCTACATTAGCGATTTATATGACAATGCAATCACTGTGCTTGATTTATTAAATAACACAGTTTTAAAAAAAATCACTATACCTGCATGGACCGAAAACATGATTCTTTCGGGTAATAATATGTTGGTGACTTGCCCGAATAGTAACTACTTGTTTAGCATCGATATTTTCACTGACCAAATTAAAGACAGCATTCAACTTTCTTACGGCACACATTCCATTATGCAAGAAAACGATAGTACCTTTTGGGTTTTATGTAATGGCAATCAAACAAAAAAAATAAATGCGGCATTACATAAAATCTATTTTAGTAACAATGAATTTAGGCTATCAAAAACCTATGCATTTGAAGCGGATGAAAAACCAAGCAAACTGGTTTTAAATAAAAATAAATCAGCCTTGTATTGGTTAAAAAAAGACATCTACACAATGTCGGTCACTGATAGTGTTCTACCCAAAAACCCTCTGGTGAATGCCAATGGCAAGAATTTCTATGGGCTATCCTTCGATAAAAAATACGATGAATTGTATGTAAGCGATGTATTGGATTATGTTCAAAAATCAAATTGTTACAGATACAATGCCAGCACAGGTCAATTAAAAGGATTGTTTAATTCAGGCATCATCACAGGTGATTTTTATTTTAATTATTAATGGCAAACGACATCATGCAAGATAAAAATATTGACCGCATCCCCCGAAAAAACGAAATGAAAGAGGGTGTTCATTTCTATTTTGAGTCTGGCTATATGGTTTTTACTGAAACATACCACAAGCAACGAGGTTATTGCTGCAAAAGTGGATGCAGACACTGCCCATATGGTTTCAAGAAAAAGTAAAAGAGTTTATTTTAATACCGTTTGTTGTATTATTGAAATTTATTTTTTGAATCATGCTTAAGAAATTTATTAGAACTACCCTTAACCTTTTAAAACTCGACCTAACTAAGAACTTAGAATACGACCGACTGACGAATTTGATATTGAAGGGTGCCATCAAAACTAATTCAAATTGCATAGATGTGGGATGCCATAAAGGCGAAATACTAGAGATGATTCTGCAATTGGCACCAAATGGCAAGCATTTTGGCTTTGAACCTATACCGATGTTGGCTGATAATTTGCAAAAACAATTTGGAAGCAAAGCAACGATATTACAATATGCTTTGGCAGAAACTGAAGGCAAAACCACTTTCAATTTCGTGAAAAATGCGCCTGCCTATAGCGGCTTGCAAAAACGCAAATACGATGTAGCCGAACCAGATATTGAAGTAATAGATGTAGAAATAAGAAGATTGGACGACTTAATTCCTTCAAATACCAAAATTGATGTCATAAAGATAGATGTGGAAGGTGCTGAATTGGGGGTATTAAAGGGTGCATCAAAATTAATTCTTCGAGACAAACCTTTGCTCATATTTGAGTGTGGATTAGGAGCCAGTGACTATTATGGAACCAAGCCTGAACATGTGTATGATTTCTTAAATAAAGAAATGGGCTTGAAAATATCAACCCTAAAATCTTATGTAAACAAGTCGGCAGTGCTTAGTGCTAGCCAATTTGAAGAATTATATAACAGCAATAAAGAATATTACTTCCTAGCGTTTGCATAAAAAAAAGGGCTTCAAAATTTGAAGCCCTTTTTATTTTATAATCATTTGAATTAAACCAGCATTTTAACTGGATTTTCAAGTAATTCCTTTAATGTTTTTAGGAAGGCCGATCCAACAGCACCATCCACAGCTCTATGGTCGCAGCTTAATGTAACCTTCATTACATTACCAACCACCATTTGTCCATTTTCAACCAAAACTGTTTCAGTTGCTGCACCCACTGCTAAGATACAAGCATCAGGTGGGTTGATAATAGCAGTAAACTGATCAATGCCATACATTCCCAAATTAGAAATGGTGAAAGTACTACCCTCAAATTCGGCAGGCTGCAATTTTTTATTTTTTGCTTTATCAGCCAATTGTTTCACTTCAGCACTTATGTGCGAAATGGTTTTATTATCAGCAAATTTTACTACTGGTACAATTAAGCCATCTTCAATAGCCACTGCAATACCTATGTTGATGTGGTGGTTATAACGAATCTTATCTCCTAACCAACTTACATTCACATTAGGATTTTTGCGTAACGCAGCTGCTACAGCTTTCACAATAATATCATTCATAGATATTTTCACATCACCCATCTCATTGATAGCCTTGCGGGCTTCAATAGCCTTATCCATGCGAATTGACATGGTTAAGTAAAAGTGTGGTGCGGTATATAAACTCTCGCTCAATCTGCGTGCAATTACTTTACGCATTTGTGATAATTGAACATCCTCATAGCTTTCTTGAGCTACTATTTGAGGCAAGGCAAAAGAAATTGGGCTTGGAGTGCTTGTAATTTGTGGTATTGATGCAGGAACAAATCCCTCAACATCACGCTTCACAATTCTGCCACCGTCCCCACTGCCATGCAATTGAGACAAACTTATTCCCTTATCTTCAGCTATTTTCTTAGCCAAAGGAGATGCTTTTACTCTTGAATCGGATGTATTCGACAAAGCTGCAATTGGGTGTACGGGACTTGCAACAACTGTTTCTTTTGTTTCACTAGGAGATGAACTACTTGCAGCAGGTTTGCTATCAGCACTTGCTAGAACAGAAGAAATATCCTCTCCCTTGGCCCCAACAATTGCAATGATTGAATCAACAGGCACGGTGCCTCCTGCAGGAATACCAATATGCAAAAGGGTTCCTTTTACATAGTTTTCCAACTCCATCGTTGCCTTATCTGTCTCAACCTCAGCCAGTATATCACCTGGTTTAATATCATCGCCCACTTGTTTCAACCACGAAACAATAACACCTTCCGTCATCGTGTCGCTCATCTTGGGCATGCGAATAATTTCTGCCATGTACTTTTAGTTATATGTTTGCAAAAATAAAAAATGGATTGACTTAAACTACCTAACTTTATTGAAAGGGCAAATTTTTAATTGATTCACCTGTCAGTCAATTCTCAGAAGACATAAAAAACCTAGACTTTTCTGAGTGTTAATAAAATAGACTTTCGTCAATTATGAAGATTTACTCACTCCTATCAAATTATAGGATATATCAAAATAGTTTTTAGTGAGAAATTAAAACATGTTATGTTATTGGTTTACAAAACCAAATATCAATTCCTAAATATTTTAAAGTAATGTCTATCAGAAATAATTTGATTGCTAAGATACAAAATGTAAAATCCTTTGGGGATATCCATCATATCTAGTCCAGTTGAGTTTTGATCAATTACACTTCTTTTTACTATTTGACCATTGAATTCCATTAAAACCAAATCGTATGCATTTCCATTTGGTGTCTTAATCTTTAAATAATCACTCACAGGATTTGGGTAAACTTTCAGATTTTTGTCTATTTCCAATTCAGTTATCGAGCTTTTCTTGTTCATAATATGCAAATCAACAATTCCAACATCGCAGGTTTTATTACTTACATAAATTCTAACTAAATCATCACCAAGTATGCTCTGCCCCTTAAGTGTTTTCAGTACATTGTTTGACAATTCTACATTGTACTTAGCTTGGCTCAAAATTGAAAAACTATATCCAAAAGGTTTATTCAGTTCAAAAATATTATCCTGCAAGGGATTATAAATAAGGGTATCCATTTCAGTATTTAAAGACCTACTTGGCCTTACATTTACATCAATAGTATATGATTGAGCCATATTATTTGATTGGGTAATTAAAAGCTTATAAACACTTGATATGATTGGCCTAACAGCAATGCTTGCACCTGTATCATTTTTAAGATTTGAATCTGCAGGTATCGCTGTCCATTTATATTTAACTGTAGAATCAAAGGGTGCTTTTAATTCAAGTAACTGACCTGCACAAACACTCATAGCTGTTGATGAAAAATACAAAGTGCATGTATCAGCTTGCGCTGATGGATTCATAACAATCATCTGAATTGAATCGTTACCTAACCAAAATGGGTTAGTCATAATTATTAATTTTCGATTAATGGTATCTAGTTTAGCAAAGGACAAGGCATCTTTTAAAATACCCCATTTCATTGAGTTTGCGGCAAAAGCTGTATCAAAAACACATTTATCTAATTCTATTAAAGGGAAATCTTGATTTACTTGTTTGGTCAATTTTTTAAATTTTATTTTCGGCTTTGATACCCCTCTAATATCCAATCCTGAAACAAATATGGTGCGGCCAGATGGTGAATACACGTTACAATACACACTAATCAAAAAGGCATCTTCAGGTATCCAAAACTCCTTGCTATACTCAGTAAAGTCAGGCGTATTTGCAGGTACATCAAAGTAGTAATTAATGTTCTTGTCTTGCACATTGATAAAGATATTAACCTTATCATTTTCAGATCCACCTTTGGTTGAAAGCCTAATTACATTTTTTCCTTTCTCCACCCCACCAAGTCTTTGTATGGTTATTACTTGACCATTTTTTCCTGAAAAACTTTTACCACCACTCTGTGCCACACCGGTTGTTGGATCAAAAGTATTTAAGTTTCCGAAGCCATCAGGAAGACCATCTTCATCCAAATCAACATTCAAACTTGGGGCTATGTTTACATTTTGGTTAGGTATTTTGCTATATAGCTCATTGGCCCAATAATCATAAGTTTCTATTTTTATATTTTTTACCTTGCACCAATCAAGTATTTCATTAATGTTTTTCAACAAATCATCCCAAGCAAAACCACCATATAATGAAAAGTGATTAAGTCCAATGCTTAAGTGGTGCCTTGCAAGCCTATCGGCAATGGTATTCTAAATACTCGAGGTTGACTGATTTTCTTCATAAAAATCACCCCATTGCATCGAAAATCTTCTTGAGCCATTTGGGTCATATTCATTAAAAGCTTTTACACAAGTAGGATAACTCGCCCCACTCAAATAGGAGAATTCATGACCCAAAGTTTCCTCAATAAATCCTTCACTTAAGTAGGGTTGCTCTCCTCCTGGTTGAATCCAGGTAGTTGGGTTTTTCAAACCATGTTTTGCGAAAAGATATTGCGTATGTTGTTGCATCAATAAAAAACCTTCCTTATTTACCTCTATATCAAAATTAGAAAGCATTTTAAACGGAATTAAGCCTGTATTTTCAAAGTTTACATCCTCATTCCAAAACGACATAAGGGTAGCCGTATCAGGGTCTAAAGGATTTACGTTTGAAATACCTGAAAACCCTAAAACAAGATTGATATTTGGTAAATAAAACTTCGTGATGTTTTGCGATTCATATATTCGGCTGGAGCTAAATTCGCCATTGTTTTGTGTAATAAGTTTATTTCCTTTAATGGTTACCTTTCCCTCGTCACCAAGACCTTTGGTATTAACCAAATTATATTTCAAGCAAATCCTTGGACCATTGGCATTGGGATTATAAAACACTTTATTAATATGGTCTACCCCTGGTTTAGCAGCATACATAAGTGTGTCTTGCATACTTGTAACCTCAAAAAAATGCGCATTATGGTTGGCACTATGATCAGCAATATCATGACCATAGGTTTGCATATCCTTCAACAATGTCCAATATTCTTCTCCTCCTATTCGTTCCACAATTTGCGCATTGCAACCAAAAGTAAATTTTAGACCCTTGCTTCTAAACAGGCTATCAAACATTCTAAGTTTATCAATGGGTTGTGTATCATCCACTCTAAAACAAACTCCCGCCTCCTTATTCGTAACTTGAGCCTTAGTATAGTAAAATGCACATACACATAACAGAAAGGATAAAATGGGTTTAATTTTATACATATTTAAAAACAATAAATTCTTTATTTGTTATGCCACAAAATTAAGGGATAGGATGGTACTATCTCATTGATAATAATTATTTAACTAACAAAAATGCTAACAGTAATAAAAGCCGAATCAGAGCATTCATACAAATGGATAGACATAAGTGGACCTAGCCTGGAAGAGCTAAATGAAGTAGCTGAAAAATACCATTTACATCCGACCGCAGTTAAAGACTGTCTTGAGCCAGAGCATTTGCCAAAGATTGAACAAATGGATGATGCCTCATTTATCATCTTTAGATTTTATGATAAGCATTGCGATAAATCTTCTGATACCATTCAAAAACTAACTCGTAAGTTGGCCATATTTTATGGCAAAAATTATTTGATTACCATTCACAGAAGTGAAACAGATATCATTAGTCAAACAGCAGAAAAGTATGTAAACAACCCTTATGCAAAAACGCCATTCGATATAGTGTGTAAATTATTAAAGCAATCAATAGAAACTTATGAAGCACCGCTGAATAAAATTGATTCAGAGATTGATTATTACGAATCGCGGATATTCCTAAAAAACCGAATACCGGATTTGCTTAAAAACCTTTATGAGATAAAACGCAAAGCATACATCACTAAGAGGCTTTTCTCAGTTTCAAAAAACATTGTTGACCAAATGGAAAGCAGCAATAGAAAGAATGCACAAGTACAAGACCTAAAAGATACGTTTACCAAATATGAGATATTGATTGATGAAATTCATGATAGCATACATTCATTACTTAATATTTATATCTCGCTTTCATCTCAAAAAACAAATGAAGTAATGCGTTTCTTAACCGTTTTCTCGGCCTTCTTCTTACCACTCACATTTATTGTTGGCATCTACGGAATGAACTTTGACGGCATGCCTGAATTGCATTGGATGTGGGGCTATCCATCAGTATTAGGGTTGATGTTGAGTATTACCATCTTCATTTGGATTTGGTTTAAACGCAAAGGTTGGATGTAAATATGTTACAGCAAATTTTATCAAACGGCATCTTCAAGTCACTTCAAAAAACAAATGATTTTTCATTATTCATGATAGTCTGTTTGTTATCAGCCATACTTTTCAGCTACCCAGCTTTACTAAACCTCCCACCCCAAACCCTGCATTTATGGCGACAATCAGATTGTTTAGCATTTGCTTTAAATTATTATGATGGACAAAAATTCTTTGAGCCAAGGGTATACAATTACCTTAATGACAATGGTCTTTGTGCGGGTGAATGTCCATTGATATATTATGCTGTTGGAAAAATATGGCAATTTACAGGAGTACAATATTGGATTTTTAAATGCTTTCAATTACTTATTTTTCACATGGGTACTTGGGCATTATTCAAACTAAGTTTAGGTATCACACAATCTCGATTAGGTTCCTTCTTTATCATCACTTGTTACATTTCTGCCCCGCTAGTAATGGTTTATGCCCCAAGCTTCTTGGCTGACATTCCTTCGCTGTCTTTTGTTTGGATGGGCTTGTTGTACTTTTATAGTTATCAAAAAAGAAAAGGATTCATTAACCTATTACTTACTTCTATCTGTTTTTTATTTGCTATGTTACTAAAGGCAAATGCCATGTTTTTGCCTATTGCCATCTTGCTGAATATGCTATTATGTAAATTAAAATGGGTTAAAGAAAACGATATTGTAAAGTACAATACAAAACTAATTATTGCCATTGCTGCTTCTATTTTGGTTCAATATTTTTGGTACGCATGGGTAATTGAATATACAACCATACATCGCTCTTCATTCCTTGGAACAGGCACATGGCCCGGATGGCCGATATGGGAGGCAAGTGCAAAGGACATTCAAAACACCATCAAAATGTTGGCATATTATGCACAAGATTTGTTTAGCATTATTGGTTTAATTATAGCCCTACTAGCTTTGATTTTTGTCTTTATTCACTTCTTCAAAAAGGATGCTTTGGCATGGTTGATAATGACCTATTTGGGCGCAGTGTTATGCTTCTTACTCTACTTCTTTGTTGGATTCAAAGACAATAATTATTACTTCGTTAATCTATATGTTTTACCATTCTTGTGTCTAATATTCCTTGTCAAAATGACGAAGAAATATTTTGATAAAAGCCTTATAAAATTAATTTTATTGGCAATCATTCTTTTTAATTTTGCTTATGCTAACAAAAGAATGCAAGTGTATTTTTATAATGGAAAACAACATCAAAAACTAAGTGAAGAATATTATCATGAAGGTTTTAGAAATTTCATTGATAAAAATCTACCACCAAACGCCCAAGTAATTTCCTTTCCTGATGTCACGCCAAATGGCACTTTATCTGTTATTCAAAGACATGGCGTGAGTCAATATGGATTTAAAGAAGGGAAAATTAATGAAGAGGATTTACAAAAAATGTTAAGCAGAAAGATAAATTACTATTTATGTAATAATAAATATGGCCTCTCAGATACTGCCCTCAAGGTTCATTTGGATGGCCTTGTGGGCAAATTTGAAACTTTGAGTTTATATAAGTTGAAATAACCTAAGCTAACTAAATCTTTGATTTGCACCATGACGACATATCATTATAATACTTAGTAATGAAAAAAATCTATTGTACTTTGCAATTGAAAATCTAAATTAAAATGGATTTATTTAACAAACATCAAACAAACCTTTTGCCTAAAGATGGCGTGGTTCAATATTTTGGAAAAGTGATTTCAACAGAAAATGCTAATCAATTTATGGAGGCTCTTATAAAAAATATTGAATGGAAAAATGATGAAGTAGTTATATACGGAAAACGAATTATTACCAAAAGAAAAATGGCTTGGTATGGCGACAAGGCATTTGAATATAAGTATTCTAATATCATCAGAACCGCCTTGCCTTGGACTAGTGAGCTATTGGAATTAAAAGCCACTGTCGAAACAATTAGCAACGAAAATTATAACTCCTGTTTGTTAAATTTATACCATGATGGCAATGAAGGCATGGGCTGGCACAGCGATGATGAGAAAGACTTGAAAAAGGATGGTGCTATTGCATCACTTAGTTTGGGTGCAGATAGAAAATTCGGATTCAAGCATAAGCAAGATAAACAAAGCTTGTATTTAACCCTAGAACATGGGAGTCTTCTTTTGATGAAAGAACAAGTGCAAAGCCATTGGCTGCATAGTTTACCCAAAACAAGCAAGGTTTTAAAACCGCGAATAAATTTAACTTTCAGAACGATTGTTTAAGTATTCTTTATTAACCACAAAGGGCACAGAGAGAATGCAGCACAGAGGACACGAAGGGAATTGTTATTTCGTTATTCTAAATCAATAATTTAAATAATACATCCCCCTAACCCCTTATCATGCGCTATAACCATTTCACATGGGGGAATGCATTTGCATTCAATTCTTAATTCTTAATTTGATACTAATTTAGATATTTTTAAACCTCACCTTATGAGGAGCGGTATCTCCTAGGCGTTGTTTTTTATTTTCTTCATAAGAGCTATAATCTCCTTCAAAGAAATACACTTGCGAGTTGCCTTCAAATGCCAAAATATGCGTAGCAATACGATTAATAAACCACCTATCGTGACTAATTACGACCACACAGCCAGCAAAGTTTTCAATGGCTTCTTCTAAGGCACGTAAAGTATTTACGTCAATATCATTGGTAGGCTCATCTAACAACAATACATTACCACCTTCTTTTAAAGTCATGGCCAAATGCACGCGGTTTCTCTCTCCGCCAGATAGTACATTTACTTTCTTACTTTGGTCGTTACCGCTAAAGTTAAACTTAGAAATATAGGCCCTTGCATTCACTTGCTTATCGCCCACTATCATGGTTTCTGTACCACCACTGATTACCTCAAATACTGACTTTTCAGGTAATAAATCTTTATGGCTTTGGTCTACGTAAGCAGTTTTAACTGATTCGCCAATTCTAAAATCACCAGAATCAGGTTGCTCCAAGCCCATCATCATGCGGAACAAGGTAGTTTTACCCACACCATTTGGCCCAATAATACCTACGATACCTCCTTTAGGAAGACTGAAACTTAAATTCTCATATAACAATTTATTGCCAAAAGCCTTGCTCACATTGTTGGATTCAATAACCACATCTCCCAAACGCGGACCAGCTGGAATAAACAATTCCATGCTTTGTTCTTTCTCTTTTTGTTCCTCCCCCATCATTCTATCATAGGCTTGCAAACGGGCTTTTTGCTTAGTTTGACGACCTTTGGCACCTTGACGTACCCAATCCAACTCACGTTGTAAAGCTTTGGCACGCTTGCTTTCTTGTTTTTCTTCTTGCAATAACCTGTTAGATTTTTGCTCTAACCAACTGCTATAATTTCCTTTGTATGGAATGCCTTCTCCCCTATCCAATTCTAATATCCATCCTGCAACATTGTCTAAGAAATACCTATCGTGGGTAACAGCTATTACAGTTCCTGGGAAGTTTTTCAAGAACTGCTCTAACCAATCCACCGACTCTGCATCCAAGTGATTGGTTGGCTCATCTAATAATAAAATATCAGGATTGCTTAGCAACAAGCGACACAGGGCAACCCTTCTGCGTTCACCACCCGACAGCACATTCACAGGGGTATCAGCATCAGGGCAACGCAAAGCATCCATGGCTTTATCCAATTTGGTATCAAGCTCCCATGCATCATGCTGCTCCAACAATTCCATCAATTCGCCTTGGCGATTCATAAGCTTCTCCATGGCTTTATCATCCATAGGTTCAGCCAGCTTATTGTTCACTTCATCAAATTCTTCAAGCAAGTCAGTGATGTGTTTCACACCCTCTTTTACAGACTCTAAAACCGTTTTTGTTTCGTCTAAAACAGGCTCTTGTTCTAAGAATCCTATCTTATATTCTTTATCAAAAACAACCTCACCTTGAAAGCTTTTATCGACACCCGCAATGATGCGAAGCAAACTCGACTTTCCACTACCATTTAAACCTAAGACACCAATTTTGGCGCCATAGTAAAAAGATAAGTAAATGTTTTTCAGTACTTGTTTTTGTGGTGGGTGCGTTTTGCTCACACCTGCCATCGAGAATATAATCTTGTTATCAGACATGGTATTGGGTTAAAATATTGGAGGGCGAAGATAAGGCTAAAATCCTAATTCATAAAAGATAATTAAACAAAAAACGCCACTAAAAAGTGGCGTTCATTTATAAAAGGAAAGTCCGATTATTCAACTACTAATTTCTGTGAAAGGCTTTCTCCATCAGAAGTCATTCTAACAAAATAAATTCCTTTTTGAACATCTGACAAATCAAGAGAAACTTGATTTTCGCCTTTATTCATGGTAAAATCTTGTGCTTTTATTTGCTTACCTTGAATATCTAATACTTCAACTTGGACCAAAGTATTCTGCTTTAGGTTACATTCAATATTAAGCTTATCTTTAGCAGGATTTGGATACACGTTGTAAGAACTAATAGCATTTAATTCACCTACAGATGAATTTCCAGAAAGTGCTAACAAATCAGCGTATAAATAGCTACCAGCATGGTTAGTACTAAAGCCCGTTTCCATAATAATTGTGCAAGAATCTGGCATATCTGATGAAGAAGGGTCATATTGGATTGTACTTGAAAATGAAGTCCAATTCATCGCCATTGCTGAAACAGATAATAAGCCCAAGCCAATAAGGTCACTTTTCTGGGTGGTAGTATTGAATTTAGTTAATTGAAGCAGAATAATTCCCGTATCAGCACCTTGAGCCATAAATTGAAGTAAGCCTGTTAATTTATCTGGGCGTTTATTGACAGCAAATTGAGTGAATGCAATACCGGCTGTTGCAGATGAAGCTGTTAATTTTAAATACGAAGATCCAGCGTTAGGTGCAACAGATGTAGTACCTTGAGTAGCACCGGCTGTTGCCCAACTTGTTGGTTTGCCTGCAACCCACGTTTCAAAACTTGCATTAGGAATGGTTTGTGCAAATAAAAACGAGCTTGCACATGTTGCTAAAATTGTAAATAGTTTTTTCATTTCTTTTTTTTAATGGTTTAAATTTTTAAGCGTAAACCCATGTATAACATTCTACCAAAAACAGGCGCCCAGACCATGCTGGCGTCAAAGTATTTATTAAATGGATTTGCAGGGTCAATAATCGGATTATTTTGTTTAAAGTCAAAAATATTTTCAAGGCCTACATATAAATCAAGTTTCTTTTGATACAGCGATTTGCCGATTTGAGAGTTGAAAATAAAATAAGCCTCAGAAAAATTAGCCAACCTCAAACCATCAGGATTGCTTTGGGTATTAGGTAATCTTTTTTGCCCCAACCATTGTGCCGTTAAATCAAAAGCCCATTTACTTTTGGTTTGATAAGCCAAATTTACAAAAGCACGGTTAGCAGCAATCAATGGTACTTCCAACAAACCTTGTTGGTATTGGGTTTTTACATCATACCACCTGTAAGCCAATCGCACATCAAACCTCTTCAAAGGCTGATAATCCAATTGTATTTGTAAGCTGTTTGAATACGATGCCCCATTCAATTGATAAAACGAAACTTGTTGCGCATTGGCATCTCTATCAACCACCACTTGCTTTGTAAAATCAGAATAATAATAATCTACACTGAAGGTTCCTCTTCGGTAATTCAATTTAAAATCATGGGTTAGGTTAATTCCATAATTCCAAGCGACTTCGGGCTCAAATCCAAAAACATTTTTATCATAGTTGGTTGGAAAAAACCATTGTCTAGAACTTGACAGTATGCCACTGTTTTCAGCTATTAAATTGGGTGTTCTCCAACCTTTACCCACAGAAGCACGTAAAACAGTATTCTCATTAAATGCATAACGGGCATGAAGCCTTGGCACCCAATACCAACCAAACATATTGTGATAGTCCAATCTGTTACCTGCCACCAAAGTAAATTTAGCTAAGTATGAATAAGTATACTCAAAGAAGGCCCCAGAAACATGTTCGTTTCGTTTAAAATTATATTCTTGAAAATTGAATAGCTTCTCATTATAGTCATCCATAACATAGCTAATACCTGTTCTAAATTTATGATTGGTGTTGCTGATTATGCTTTGGTAAATTAGGTTTGAATAAACACTGTTTTGTTGGCCACTGTATTTATTCATACCAAAATAATTATCATAGTTTTGATTAGAAGCAGATACCTGTAAACCCAGGCTCTTGTATCGTTTTTTCTCAAACACATAGCCCACTTTTAAAAATCCCTCGTATCGCAGGGCTTTTATTTGTGTGCCATAACTTTTAGTAATACTTGTATCTTTCTTTTCCTCATCAAAATTTAATTGCCCTCCAATCTTCTTATCATATAAAATCCTTGCAGCCCCTTGAAACATAAATCCTTTTTGATTTTCATATTTAAATCGATACATCCCATTTAGCTGATAGCCCAAAGGATTATCAAGAAAGCCATCATTGTTTCTATCCATTCTCTGGTTTAAGCTACTTGCATGCAAAAACACAGAATGACTAAATTTTGGATTGATTTTATTAGCAAGTATAAGATTGGTTTCATATCTCCCACCCTCGCTGCCATAGGCGTTAAAATACATCTTCTCTTTTACATCGGGTTTATGTAACTCCACATTGATACCACCAGCTATGCTCTCATATCCATTCACAACGCTACCTGTACCTTTGCTAAGTTGTATGCTATTTATCCAAGTGCCTGGTGTATATGAAAAGCCGAAATTATTTGCCAATCCTCGTGTGGAAGGCATTGCTTCTTGTGTCAATTGGGTGTATTGGCTTGCCAATCCCAACATTTGTATTTGTTTGGTTCCTGTCAATGCATC
Source organism: Bacteroidota bacterium (assembly GCA_010027395.1). Classification (GTDB taxonomy): domain Bacteria; phylum Bacteroidota; class Bacteroidia; order UKL13-3; family UKL13-3; genus RGVD01. The sequence goes on along the minus strand of RGVD01000005.1, from coordinate 2,276 downwards.
ACTGTAACTGACATCTACGGAAGGATTGGTCTCAAAACTCTCACTCAAATTGCAACAAGCCGATTTAAAAAGTTCCTTTTCATTCATTATGCTTGTCTTCCAAGGATCAATAAAACCAATTACTGTACTTTGTCTTTCGTATGAAATGGTAACTTCTCCTAGTTTACTTTTGCTAATCATGATGACTTTTACAAAATGACTTTTTGCAATCAAAATCGTGTCACTCACATAGCCTGTGGCGTTCACTAGTATGCGGTCACTCTTCTCAGTTGCAGGTAGTATGAAAACCCCTAAACTATCAGTGGCAGTGCCAATGCCAGTGTGTAACCAAGACACAAGCGCCCCTTTCAAAGCTGTGATATTTCCCTTAGTATCCGTCTCCAACACGATACCTTTCAAACTTTGGCTTTGAGACATAGCACTCTGGTATAGTGTTAAACAACACCATACAAAAAAAACAATTCGCTTCATAACAGTTATATAAATTTACAATTACTAGTCGTGATGGGTATTGTTGTTTTCCCTGAACAAACAGCAATCAGGCAGTCGCAAATAGACATTATCAGGCGCCTTATCCTTATCGGTATCATGACCAACGGCCGCAATCTTTTGCCTTATTTGGGTTTCCGAAATCTTTGTTGAATCATACACCAATTGCAATACCTTGGTATCGATATTCCATTCAGCTACTTTGATACCTTTAATGTCCAAGGCCGACTCGATTCGCTCTTTACATTGGGTGCAATTGCCATATACTTTAAAACTTGTTTTTACTGTTTTATTTTGTGCAGTCACTGTAAATGAAATAGCAATGACAGCTAGAATTAATATTATATTTTTCATGATTTTTGAACTATTTATTTTTGAAATTAAAGCTACGACATAGCATAGCAAAACCTAACAACTAAGATGCATAATATGCGAATTCATTTGCACACTCAATAGAGCGAAAATCCTAAAACCTGAGAATGGTTGTAGTGGTGCCAAACAGAGAAGAATTGGGCAAGGCAAACCGCCATTTATGAGTAAATATTTTTCGAAAAGAGTTTGTTCCTACATTTTGAGTAAAGTCTGAATGATTAGAATAAAGAACTTTTACGATTTTAAAAACCAAGTTGCTTTGCAACACAGGAGTGATAATACTTTCAGACTTTACATTGGCTTTTACTTGCACATCATCACAGCAATCTGTTTTCTTCATTGCTGCACACTCACATTGGTCTTGCTCATTCGCATTTTCAAACAAACCCAAATGTGTAAGAATCCCACCACAATAATGTGAATTGGCATAAACACCCACATTGGCAATCGTGTAAACGCAAAGCAATAATATGATACAAATTCTCTTCAAACGATTACAAAATACACCAATAAATTCGTGATAATCAAGGCAAATTTAAAATGATTCGTTTTCCGCAGATTTTTGCCTTAATTCGTTATCCAAATTTACTATGAGTTTTCAAGTTTCTTACCCTTACTTATACCTATTTATTTGTTGCTTATTAGCCGCAGGCTCTACTTGGTTTTTGTACCGCAAAAACCCTCTAGATATTGGTAACAAATATATACTTTGGCTGATTCATGGATTGCGCTTTGCAAGCATTTTCATCATTTGCTTTCTACTTTTAGGACCTTTATTGAACCTTGTTAATCGCAAGGTTGAAAAACCCATTATGATGCTCGCAATTGACAATAGTCAATCTATTGTGAGCACAAAAGATTCGGCATATTATCGTAATGAATTCTCTAAAGATATTCTAGCCCTTAAAGACAAATTATCCAACAGATACGAAGTAAAATTTTATACGATTGGAAAAGAGATAAACGAAGACAATAAGATTGATTTCAGCCAAAAACAAAGTGACTTAGCCAAATTGTTTAGTGAAGCTGAAAATAAATTTAGCAACCTAAATTTGGGTGCTATTATTTTAGCAAGTGATGGAATATACAACGAAGGGGAAAACCCTTTATACGCATCTAAAAACACCAAAGCGCCTGTATTTACAATTGCTTTGGGCGATACCAACCAACAAAAAGATGCTTTAATTAGCAACGTACGACACAACCAATTGGTATTTGCAGGCAATAATTTTGAAATGCAGATAGAATGCAAAGCTTTCAATTGTCTTAATCAAAATAGCAAGCTAAAAATTAACCACAATGGCAAAACGATTTTTGAGCAAAACCTTCAAATCAATAGCCAATCATACTTCAATAGTATACCTGTAAAACTTGAATCAAGCGAAGAAGGCACGCAACATTACAGCATTCAGATT
>RGVD01000400.1 GCA_010027395.1 Bacteroidota bacterium | reverse complement strand
GGTAAAGTTGAGGCTGGTGTAAAGTATGTTGCAAACAATGGTTTTTATGGTGAGGAATTTGCAAACTGGGGGAGGGTGTTCACTGAACTGTGTCACCTTATCACAACCTAATTTTCAATCGCCCTTCAAAAAAGATATCCAGTTGTGAAATCACTAACGCCCAATTGGGTATGGGCTGATTCCATTTTTTCTTAATATTCATATAAGAGCAGTATAGAAGTTTAATCAAAGCGTTTTCAGAAGTAAATGCTCCTTTTGATTTAGTAAACTTTCTAACCTGTCTATGAAAACCCTCTATAGGATTGGTTGTATAGATTAAACGGCGTATTTCCGGAGAATATTTGAAATAATGTGAAAGTTGATCCCATTTTGTTTGCCAGGAACGCAAAACCATAGGATATTTCTTCCCCCAGTTATCATCAAGTTCTAATAAACGTTGCTCAGCCAATTCAAGAGTTTCAGCTTTATATACTGTTTTTAAATCAGCCATAAATGCTTTTTGGTCTTTGGAAGCAATATATTTAATTGAATGGCGAATTTGATGCACTATACAAAGCTGGACTTCAGTTTTAGTAAAAGATGCCTGTATGGCTTCAGGAAAGCCTTTCAAACCATCAACGCAGGCAATCAGTATGTCCTCAACACCTCGGCTTTTTAAATCATTTAAGACGCCTAGCCAGAAATGAGCACCTTCACTTTCTGCAAGGTAAAACCCCAATATATCCTTATATCCATCTTGATTTATCCCTAAAATATTATAAATCGTTTTAGTGACAACACGTCCATTTTCACGTGCTTTAAAAAACATGGCATCCAGAAAAACCACCGTATAAATGGATTCTAGCGGCCTGCTTCGCCATTCAGCGATGGCCGGTATTAGCTTGTCAGTGATACGACTTAGCATGCCTTGAGAAATATCAGTCCCATACATGTCCATTAAGTGATTTCGTATATCCTGATAACTCATTCCAAGACCAAAAAGGGCTAACACCTTATCATCAAGGCTTTCATTTAAGATGGTTTGACGTTTCTTGACCAACTCTGGTTCAAAGCTACCATCCCTGTCTCTTGGGGTTTCTAATTCAATAGGACCGTGGACTGTTTGAAGTGTTTTAGCAGTTTTTCCATTGCGTCTATTACTTAAACCATCCTCTTTACAGATTGCCAAATGATGTTCCATTTCACCTTCTAATGAAAGTTCTATCAGCTGTTTAATTAGCGGTGTCAAAACCCCTTGTTCTCCCAACAATGGTTGGCCATTTTTAATCTGTTCAAGTGCATTTGTTTGAAATCTAGAATAATCAAAATTACCGTTTTTTAAATCTATCGTTTGTGTCATTTTTAAACTCAACTATTGCAAATAATACTATTATACCTGATATCACCTCGCCGGTGTGGCAGGGGTTGCATTTTCATGCAACCCTTTATTTAGGGTAATTTGTTAAAGTGCTGTCAAGGTTAAACCTTTCAGGTGCGCCAAAAGCGCAACCTTGACAGAACAGCACTCAAGTAAATGCAAGTATTACTTTTTATTAAACTTTGACACAGTTACGTGAACA
>RGVD01000399.1 GCA_010027395.1 Bacteroidota bacterium | reverse complement strand
TATCTAGTGGATTGCTATTGTCTTGCAGCGGTTGGATTTGTTGTAAGGTAGGTTGATTGGTTCTTCCATAATAATTCATACTAAAATTACTGCTATTTTTAATTTTATAATTCAATGTAGCAGTTGGATAGTAATTGATAAATAAGGTATCACGTTTGGTATTGTTCACTAAGTTATTTTGTAACATATTGGTGAAAGATACCTTTCCTCCGAGTGTTACACTTAGTTTTTTGCCTCCATATTTTAAGGCAAGTCCGCCTTTGTTTGTAATAAGGTCATACTTGAATTGATTACTTAATGTGTCTATCAAGGTATTGTATTCAGCATTGTTGCTTTTTGCCAAGGTGCTTCTCCCTGATTTGGTATTACTGCTAATCAATTCATAATCGCCAATGGCAAACCAATTTTTTAGTAAAGGTTCAGTATAACTTGTTTTTAAGCTATAACCTTGGGTAGTGGTATATGATGTTTTCTTTTGGTCTAGCGTATCTTTTTCTTTTAGACTTCCATCCCCATTGAAATATCTAGTTGTCGAATTTATAAAGTTATCTGATTCTACATTGCTATAGTTTTGGCTTAAGGTAATATTGGTGCCTCTACCTTTTTTTGCAAATTTTTTGTTGTACATCACTGAGCTGTTCAACGATTGGTTCAGTCCTGTTCCTCTGCTAATCCTCTCGTTTGAGTTAACGACACTATCCAAACCATTGCTATTGGTCGAGTTGAAGATATTATCGTTTTCGGTATTACTTTGGTTGATATCAAATTTTATTCGAACAAAAGAAAGCGAATCAATTTTGTATTCGTAATTAGCATTGGCATTGTTTGATGCATTTCGGCTATGTAGATTTTTATTTTGTCGATTATAAAATAAGGTATCAGGCAAAATGGTTTTGGTATAGTTGTTATCAAAACCATTTACATTTATTTCTTTGTGTTTTATATTTCCATTTATGGAGTGTTTGTTGTCTTTAAACTTGTTACTGTAGTATGTACCCAAATACCATGTTTCTGGAATACCCACCCCATTGAAATCATTGTCATCACCATTGTAGTAAGTTATCATTCCGCCACCTTCTGTAAATTCCGTTTGTCCTGCTCCTCCAGTATATTTATCACTTTCTTCCCAGTCTAAACCTGTTTTATTGGTATTGGTGAAAGCCCCATAAACAGATAATTTTCTTTTACTATTAAATGAATTGAACATGAGTTCGTTTTCATACATCAACTTGTTGTCTTGCTTCTGAAAACCCTCGGCTGTCTTGGTTTTTCCAAAATAGCCTTTCTTGGCATCTTCTTTCAGGGTGAGGTTAATGGTTTTTGATTTCTCTCCATCATCCACACCTGTTAATACAGCTTGGTCACTTTTTTTATCAAACACTTGCACATTTTCAATATTCTCTGCTTTGATGTTTCTGGTGGCAACAGTTGGATCTGAACCAAAAAACTCTTCTCCATCTACCAATACCTTTTTAACAGTTTGTCCTTGGGCAGTTATTTTTCCGTCTTTGTCTACTTGTATGCCAGGTAATTTTTTTAGTAAGGCCTCAACCGTATTAT
>RGVD01000398.1 GCA_010027395.1 Bacteroidota bacterium | reverse complement strand
GGAGATGGTGCTGTTTCATTAGCAAAAAAGGTGGTTGAAGTGATTGAGAACAAACCTTCAAAACCTATCAACCATACTTATGATCTGAACCAAAGTATCGAAGAAAAAATCACTCAAATTGTGAAAACAGTTTACAAAGGAAATGGCATTACCTTAGGTAAAAATGCAAAGGCTGCTTTGAAAAAAATCAATGATTTAGGGGCATCCAATTTGCCTATTTGTATTGCCAAAACACAATTTAGTTTTAGTGATGATGCTTCGCGTGTGGGAGCAGCAGAGGGCTTTACCCTACACATTGAAAATCTTATTTTGAACAATGGTGCTGGCTTTATCGTGGCTGTGGCAGGCGAAATCATGCGCATGCCTGGTTTACCTAAGGACCCTGCAGCTATGGTGATTGATGTTGTAAACGGAGAAATAACGGGACTTAGCTAAATGAAAGTAGAAATTTGGAGTGATGTAATGTGTCCCTTTTGTTACATTGGGAAACGCAGATTTGAGAATGCTTTGGCGCAATTTGAAAACAAAGATGAAGTGGAAATAGTGTGGCGAAGTTTTCAATTGAATCCTACTCTGCAAACCGACCCAAGTAAGAATACCATTGAACACCTTGCTGAAAGCAAAGGTTGGGATATGGACTATACAAGAAAAACCACCGATTATGTGGTGAACATGGCAAAAGAACTTGGCTTGAACTATGATTTCGAAAAAGCCATTGTGGCCAATTCTTTCAAGGCTCATCGTTTGTTGCATTTGGCAAAACAAAACCAAGTACAGAACGAGTGTGAAGAAAAGTTGTTCGAAGCCTATTTTATTCATGGCAAAAACATTGATGATAATGATGCATTGCTCGAATTGGGTTTATCTTTAGGAATTGATTTGGATTCTATTTTAGATATGCTTTCATCGGATGCATTTGCTTCTGATGTGGAATCTGACATTTACCAAGCGCAGCAAATTGGGGTGCAGGGTGTGCCTTTCTTTGTGTTTGATAACAAATATGCCATTTCAGGTGCACAACAAAGCGAAACTTTTTTGGCAGCCTTGTATAAGGCTAAACAGAGTTAATTCAAATCGGTACCACTATCTTTAGTCTTGTGTGTTTGGCTATAGCAAGGCTGACTCCTATGGATTAATAAATGAAATAAGAGTTTGTAACTCATCAAAATAATATTTATTGACGAATTCATATATTTATGCCGATGCAGGCATCCCCGCTTGCAACATCCGTTTTTTTATAAATGTATCAACTTAAACGGCAATTTTTCAACACAAATCTTGTTACTGCCCTTGCAGGATGGGATGCCTGCAAAGGCTGTGAATAATATAGCAATACTTTATAGCTATTTCTTTGATTTGGGATTCATATATTCTATTTAATTAAGAAGTGTTAGGTTTCTATAAAATACATTTCCAATACACCTTACTGGCATATTCACCCCAATCTTTAGTAGAATTAATTAAATCATCCATAAAGCTTTTCCGGGTTACTATTTTTGCCTTTTTAATGGGCGGAGGCATTGTTAATTCTTGCTCAAGCACGCTATAACTTTCCACTTTG
>RGVD01000397.1 GCA_010027395.1 Bacteroidota bacterium | reverse complement strand
CTAGGACTTTTTGCAGACAAGTATCAGAGGATACCTTTCGAAAAATCATTTTTTGATGATGACTCGAAATTGGATTCTTTTGTTATAAGCTGTGACGTAATCATTCATTTGGCAGCGATGAACAGACACAATGATGCCAATGTTATTTATAATACCAATGTTGAGCTGGTTACTAAACTTATAGCCTCACTTGAAAGAACTTCTTCAAAGGCTCATGTATTGTTCTCTTCTTCTACTCAAGAAGAAAGAGAAAACCTTTATGGTAAATCCAAAAAGGAGGGTAGAGAACTACTTGTTAATTGGGCTATAAAAAATGATGCTCAATTTACCGGCTTAGTCATCCCAAATGTTTTTGGACCTTTTGGACATCCTTATTACAATTCAGTGGTGGCTACTTTTTGTCATCAAATATCTCATGGTGAAACTCCTAAGGTTGATTCAAATGGAAACATCAATTTAATATATGTAGGGGAACTTGTTACTGAATTTATTAAGCATATTGATGAAGCTACCAATAAGAGCAGTTTTGCCAATACCTATATTGTCGAGCATAACCACGAAATCACTGTACTTGAATTATTGGATAAGATTAACATTTTTTATAATCAGTATCAGAAAAGTGGAATTATTCCTGAATTGAAATCAAGTTTAGATTACTTGCTGTTCAATACTTTTAGATGCTATATGCCTATAAAAACGCATTTCCCAATTAAGTTTGTAAGCCATAAGGATCCAAGAGGTGCTTTTACAGAGATAATAAGGCTAAATGTAGGTGGTCAGGTTTCCTTCTCGACAACCCTACCGCAAATCACAAGAGGCAATCATTTTCACACCCGTAAAATTGAACGATTTGCTGTTATTAAGGGAAAAGCTTTGATTCAATTAAGGCAAATTGGCACAGATGAAGTGTTGGATTATTATTTAGATGGTGATGAGCCAGCCTATGTAGACATGCCTGTATGGTACACTCACAATATTAAAAATATCGGAGAAGAAGAATTATTTACTATATTTTGGATAAATGAATTTTATAATCCAGCAGATCCAGATACTTTTTTTGAAGAGGTATAAGTTAAAAGGCAAAAGTGCATAGAAAAAAGTTTATAGATGAAGCAGAATGATTTATTAGATAGAACTTTTTATTTTGGGGTTAATGTTTTAAAATTCTTACGAACATTACCCAAAGAATCTGAATATAATATTATAAAATACCAATTGGGTAAATCAGCTACTTCAGTTGGTGCAAATTATGAGGAATCACAGGCGGCATCATCACAAGCTGACTTTAAAAATAAAGTAAGAATTTCTCTCAAAGAAGCAAGAGAAACAAATTATTGGCTAAGAGTAATAATGGAATTAAGTGAATCTAAATCTGAAGAACTCGAAAAGTTGATTAAAGAAAGTGTTGAATTGAAAAATATACTTGGAGCGATAATAATAAAATTAAATAATTAAGTATTAAGGAATAAAAATAAGGCAAAAGGCAAAAAGTCAAAAGACAAAAGTTAAAAAGGAAAAGTTACAAGGCAAACGGAAAATATAGATTAGTATTAATAAGAGC
>RGVD01000396.1 GCA_010027395.1 Bacteroidota bacterium | reverse complement strand
CAGGATCGCCCTTGGAGATAAGCTTACACAGCAAGAGGCCGAAAGAATTGCCCAGCAGAAGATTCTTATGGATCTTGATGGAGACATGGCAGAAGTGTTTAAAATTAACATCGAGACAAGAAAAAAGCTGTCTCAAAGAATCACGACGAGTAAATGGCGAAAATTAATGAAACAATCGGAGAAACTCGAGAAGAGCTTAATAAGTGTGAGTAGTTGCGTAAACTTTTTAAAAGTGGTAGTGGAACGCCAACAACTGGTAATAAAGGTGTTTTGTAGGGCCTTTCTAATTGAGGTTCTTTGTAACGCAAAATCATCACAGCCAAGCACACCATCGCAAAGGCTAATAAAGTACCCATGCTACACATTTCAGAGATTTTATTGATAGGAGTAAATGCAGCCACAACTGAAATAATTAGACCCACTAGAATTGTTGACTTATAGGGTGTTTTAAATTTTGGATGTAAAGTGCCAAACATACTTTTAGGCAATAATCCATCCTTAGCCATTCCTAAAAATATTCTGGTTTGTCCTAACATCATTACTAACATCACAGAAGTTAAACCTGCTGTAGCAGCAATTACAATTAAAAATACGGCCCAAGTGACACCAACCCCTTCAAAAGCTGAGGCTACTGGAGCTTTAACATCTAATTGTGAAAAAGGAACCATTCCAGTTAACACTAAAGAAACTAAAATATATAAAATGGTACAAATGATTAAGGAAGTTATAATAGCAAAAGGCACATCTTTTTTAGGGTTAATAGCCTCGCCTGCTTGAGTAGAAACAGCATCAAATCCTATATAGGCAAAAAACACAATAGTAGCAGCAGTAACAACACCATCCCAACCAAATGACTTAGTAACAATTCCATCCTTTATGGTCTCAACTTCAGTAGGAATAAATGGATACCAATTTTGAACATTAACATAAAAAGCCCCTGCTATAATTACAAATAACACAACAGCAACTTTTAATATTACAATGATGTTATTAGTGCTTGCGGCCTCTTTGATACCTTTTACCAAAATAGAAGTAACAATCCAAGTGATTAAAATAGCAGGTAAATTAAAGGAGAATGCGGGTGGATCTATTCCTAGTTGCGCAGCCTTGCTAGCTGCGGTTATTGGATCGTTCATTATCCAAATAGGAAAATGAATATTAAAAAGATGTAATAATTTTTCGAAATATCCACTCCATGCAACTGCCACTGTTGTTGCACCCATCATGTATTCTAAAATCAAATTCCAACCAATAAACCAAGCAAACAACTCCCCAACTGTGCCATAAGCATAACTATAAGCACTACCCTCAACAGGCAGTACTGAAGCGAACTCAGCATAACATAATGAGGCAAACATGCATCCAACACCAGCAATTACAAAAGATAATGCCAAGGCAGGTCCAGCAAAATCATGGGCCGCAATGCCTGTTAAAGTAAAAATACCCCCACCAATAATAGCACCTATACCCAAAGAAGTTAATCCCCATCGAGTCAAAACACGGTTCAAACCGCCCTTTTTCATTTCTGCCTCAAAGGCACTTATTGGTTTTTTTCGCCAAATACTCATAACTATATATTTTATTTCTTA
>RGVD01000395.1 GCA_010027395.1 Bacteroidota bacterium | reverse complement strand
GTTTTTGAATATTAGTGCCAATTATATATACGCCAATCAATATTAAAATTGAGACGTAAATTGCTCTATCCAGTGTAGTAGCCACTACTATAGAACTACTGTCTATATGATGAATTTTTTGACTGAATAATAAGAAAGATTCCCTGAAGCCCAGCGCTCCTGGAGTAAAAGATATAAACAATGCAAAATTTGCGGCACCCGTGTATGCTAAAACCTGCCCGATACCTAGTGCTGGCACCAAAGACTTTAGCTCGAAATAATAAATAAGCGCTTGTATAGAGAGTTGCAGTAAGGTCGCCGCTGCTAAATATGGTAAAAATTTAAGATTGAGCATCTTGATTTTTTTAAGTAATCTAGCAGATGATTTCACTGCCAAATATGACAATAAAATTGCTGCTGGTAAAACTACAGCTGAATACCACCCAAGTATACTAATTAGCAAGAATATCCCACTTATAAGTGCATAAAATATATAGTAAGCAAAAGTAGCCAATGTAAATTTCTTTAGATCTACATTATGGAGTTTTTTGAAATATATGGCTCGGAACGCTGGTCCGCTTTGGAGGGGCCCAAAGAAATTAATAAATGAAGAGTACATTGTTACTTGCAGACTCTCTTTCGGCTCAATCGGTTTCTTGCACATTTTGAGTGTGGCGTCATTAATAACTGCTAGCGTACCAATGAAAGATATGTAGAGTAAAAATAATAATGCCACTACATAGATAGGTGTTTGTTTTAGTTCATCGAATAGTCCTGGTTTTTTTATGTAATAAACAGTAATGGCGCTGATAGTTATAAATACAATCAAAGCCGCTAGTATTTTTTTGATTATTAGCTTTTTGGGCATTGAATCTATTATACTATTTACAGCATAAAACACATGAAAAGACCTGAAAAAATCATTATTTCCATAAGAGATTTTGTGGCATCGCCACGTTTTTTCGTTGGCATTGTAGCGTTATTTATAATTCAGGCCGTATGGATTGCCATTAGTAGCAATTACCCAATGGCATTCGACGAAGATTTTCACATGGGTCTTATTAAACTGTATTCTGAGCATTTATTGCCATTTTGGTCTTCTCATCCGGCCAGCGGGGATGCCTACGGCGCCCTTACTAGAGATCCATCATATTTATATCATTACATCTTAGGAATTGTTTATTTGCCGATTAAAGCAATATTTCAAAGTTTCAGTGCTCAGATTATTATATTTAGATTCATAAACATTGGTCTTTTTGCATTTGGATTGTACGTATTCCGAAAACTACTACTAGCTAGCAAGGCTTCATCTGTAATTGTTAATCTTAGTTTGTTTCTGTTTGTTCTTATACCAGCTGTTCCATTATTAGGTGCTCAAATAAATTATGATAATCTCATAATCCCAATTACTGCCTACGCACTGTTATTAGGACTGCAATTTGTGCAGTCGCTTAAAAAGAAAAGTTTTGATTTTATGAAGCTCTTGAAACTTGTACTTGTTTGTTTGTTTGGCAGCCTAGTAAAATATGCATTTTTACCAATTTTTCTGGCTATAGTAGTTTTCATATTGTTTTATTCATTAGTCCAATATAGAGATATTAATAAACTTA
>RGVD01000394.1 GCA_010027395.1 Bacteroidota bacterium | reverse complement strand
ATAAAATGAAGCAAAAGCAAAGCTTTGGCATTAAGGTAAAAACAGATATTTTTACAGCATGAAGAAACTCGTTTATTTATTGCTTTTTGCCCTCACAACAAACCTTTCAAGCAATGCCCAAGCTCCTAAGAGCTATACCTCTTCCGAAATACTATTACAGATAAAAAAACTGAACACCGTTGGCTCTGTGCTATATATAGCCGCTCATCCTGATGATGAAAACACAAGATTAATAGCCTATTTGGCCAATGAAAAGTGCCTAAGAACAGGCTATTTAAGCCTTACACGTGGTGATGGTGGTCAAAACCTAATTGGCCCAGAGCAAGGAGTGGAACTAGGCGTAATTCGCACACAAGAACTATTGGCCGCTCGTAGAATTGATGGAGGAGAACAGTTTTTTACACGTGCCTATGATTTTGGATATAGCAAATCGCCTAAAGAAACTTTTAGCAAATGGAACAAAGATTCATTGCTTTCTGATATGGTGTGGGTGATTCGTAATTTCAGACCTGATATTATCATTACACGTTTTGCAACCGATGGTAGCGGAGGGCATGGACATCATACTGCCTCAGCCATTCTAGCTGAAGTGGCTTTTGATGCAGCTGCAGACCCTACTCGCTTTTCAGAGCAACTAAAATATGTGGATGTGTGGCAAACACGTAGGATGTTTTATAACAGTGGTGCACGTTTTTGGAATCCTAATGCAGACTTAAGTAGTTTGATAAAATTAGATGTAGGAGGATACAATCCCCTATTGGGTAAAAGTTATGGCGAGATAGCCGCTGAAAGCCGCAGCATGCACAAAAGCCAAGGCTTTGGTAGTGCCAAACAAAGAGGTGAATACTTTGAATACTTTAAACCCTTGAAAGGCGATACCACAGGCCTGAAAGATATTTTTGAAGGAATGGATTTTAGTTGGAAAAGAGTGAAAGGTGGCGAGAAGATTGGAAAAATGATTGATAAGATTATTAAAGATTATAAGGTTGAAAGTCCAAATAAATCAATAAAAAGTTTATTAGATTTAAACAAAAAAATGCTTGAATATTCAATATTAACGCATCAAAAATTGATGAAAAATATTGTATTGAATTGTGCTGGAATTTATAGAGATGCGCTAACTGAAAAACCAAAATTTTGTATAACCGAAGAAATAAAATTTGTCTATCAAACCCTGAATCGCAATGGTTTGGATATTTCAAATCAATTGAAAATTAATAAATTTAAAAATGACACAATTAGTTACTACAACAATTCTATTTCTAAACCCTATTGGTTGGTTAAGCCCATAGTGAATAATATGCTTTATTGCAACAAAGAAACTATGCTGACCAATGATTTAACAGCACCATTGTCATTATCGGAAATTACTTTCACACATCAACACAGCATGTTTGGCTTTCTCAGCCCCATCCAATACAAATGGGTTGACCCAGAAAAAGGTGAGCTATACAGGCCATTAGTAATTACACCTCCTATAATGCTGAACCTAGAGCAAAAAAGTATTGTGTTTGCTGATAACAAATCCAAAGAATTAAAAGTAATTGTTAAATCTGGGAGAGACAGTATTCAAACCAAAATAAAAGCAA
>RGVD01000393.1 GCA_010027395.1 Bacteroidota bacterium | reverse complement strand
AGATAAAATAATCAGGAACAATTGCTTTTATTTCATCTACAGCTCCGTAAATATCGGAACACGGATGATAAATAGTATCAAGTACCGCTTCTACAAATTTTGGTGTAATGACTTGTACCGTACCTAATTTATAACCATTCACTATGACCAACGTTCTACAATAATCCTGGACTCTACGAGTTACCCAATCTTTCATAAAATTATTTTTACTTAAGATAGATGTAATATCATCAGTTGTCAAAGCTTTAATATCCTTATCCTCTTTTCTTTTCTGCGCAAATTTAGTTCGAAGTTCCATTAAATATTCTCCAACCACATTGTCTCCATTACCAAGAATGTCATCTTTATTATCATCATATTTTAGGCGGGCATTACCTGTTGCTAAAAGATAATCTTGCATTACTCGATTATCAAACTTCTTATCCAAACCTTTCTTTGCATATTTTACCAAAGTATCACGGTAATATTGTTTCAACGTTTTTTCATACATTTGAAAGAGTTCAGGTCCCGGTTTCAAGAAACTTTTTTCTGATAAGGGCTTGCCTATGTATCTAGGATCTAAAATATAATAATGCGCGGGTGGAACCTTAACAGTTTTATCTTCTCCAATCAATATAGTTTGTAGCCTAAATATAAGTTTTTCAATAATATAATGACTTACAGTCAAGTATGCCTTTGTGTTGATTACAAGCATAGGGTTGCAAATACTGTTAGGTGAAAGTTTATTACCACTGGTGAGTTCAGAAGCCGGTGTTGGATCTGTTATATAAAATTCTTTATTTTGAGTAGACGAAGAAACAACACTTGATTCTTTACCCGTTACTTTTTTGGCAGTAGATATGTCATATGACATGGCTTCTTTAAGCTCCTCATCTGAAGGTATATAATAGTCTTCAAATTTATTATCAATCGATGTACTCAACCTTTCTGACAACATTCGTTTTGTATAAAGTTTATAAAGACTATCTTGTAGATTCCATGCCATTTGATCAAAATTTGGTCCAGATAATTCTTGCTGTTTAGCTGTTTCAATGTCTGCTAGATCAGTTATATCAGCCTTAACCAAAAGATATTCTGCATACATTTCTAAAATGATAGCCTTCTTTTTTCTTAATCTTTCTTCATGTAATTTTTGAAGCATTTTTTTGCGAATATCAGGAACCATACTATCTGGATAGTCAATATAAGTGTTTACAGATTCTCTCAACGATTTAGTAGCCAAAAACGTTTGCTTACTAATAGTCTTGCTTAATTCGTCACGACCTAGGCTGTCAACTATACCACTGTGGTTCATATTAATATATGTTTTTAAATTATCTCCATCCATTATTTTTGACATCAAACCTTTGTGAGCTAAATATGTATCATACATATTTTGTTCACGAGTGACGCGATCTGTTTGTTTTTGCGCCCCCCGTAAATCTGATAATAATTCCTGGCGTCGTTGTTTCATCAATGTTCCATATAAGTTACGTCCCTCTCCTTTACCACCAGGGTTACCAGTTCCAATAATTCCATCGGTCGAACAATAATATATGTCTGCATCTCCTGTAGATAAAAGTAACTTTTGCAAATCTGTATGCTTTTGAG
>RGVD01000392.1 GCA_010027395.1 Bacteroidota bacterium | reverse complement strand
GACGCGAATATTCGCGTCTTTAATTCTTAAAAATTAAAATTTCTTTTTAAGCCAATTGTGCATCTAGCTTGTTAGCAAGAATATGTTTAGGCACTGCACCTACTTGCTTGTCTACTACTTGGCCATTTTTAAAATACAACAAAGCCGGAATACTCATGATACCATACTCGGTAGCTACTTTTGGATTTTCATCTACGTTTAATTTACCTACAACGGCTTTGCCATCATATTCTTTATGCAATTCATCTACAACCGGACCAACCATGCGGCAAGGGCCACACCATTCTGCCCAAAAATCTAAAAGTACAGGTTTGTCTGATTTTAAAACTAACTCCTCGAAGTTACTATCTGTTATTTCTAATGCCATTTTTTTATTATTAATATTATTTATTAACGCAATTTATAATCCATTTGCTCTAAAGCAAAAATTTGTCATACTTATTTAAGCAGAATTTATGAAAGTGAAACATTTTTAATGTCCCTTTTTAGTTTAATTTATAGTTAAGTCCAAAATCATCAAGGCTTTTCAGCATATCATTCGACAAACTAATCTTAAATTTTGATGACACCATATTGACAGCCATGGCATCATTCGTGTCAGTTATTCTAAAACTCAACATTGCATTTCCAGTATTTGCCTTCACCTGTTCTTGAATAAACTGCAAAATATCTGCATTCAAATCATTCACGCTTAAATCAATGGCCAAGTATTTAATGTATTTTTCACGAATATCTGGCAACATCTCAATGGAATTTATCTTTATCTCAAAATCATCATCCTTTCCCCAACGGGTTTGCACCCTAGCCTTTATGTATAGGAAATAACCCAACTCAAGGTATTTTCTAAAGTTCAAATAATCATTTCCAAACAAGGTCATCTCATTTGTGCCACTAAAGTCTTCAAGCACAAAACTACCAAAGGGATTTCCCTTTTGTGACACCCTATGATTCAATGATGATACCACACCAGCAAACTTAATTTCTTTATTAACCAAAGACTTTATGTCCATTAATTCTGAAAGTTGATGTGTAGTCAATCTTTCTATTTCTAATTTATAAGGATCTAATGGATGACCCGATAAATAAATGCCAATCACCTCTTTTTCTGCTTTCAATTTATGCATTAACGACCACTCTTCAGCCGGTGGAATAGGTGGTTCGGGAATAGATATACTCGATTCTCCTCCAAACAAACTGTGTTGTGAAGCCGACTCGTTTTGTTGCATAGCATTGCCATATCTTATTGCCTTTTCCAACAAGGAAGCATCATCAGGACCTGGTTGAAAATACTGAGCCCTATGAGTCCCTTCAAAACAATCAAAGGCGCCTGCATACGCCAAACTTTCAATTATTTTTTTGTTAGATGCCTTGCCCGAATTACGTTTGGTTAAGTCAAATATATTTTTGTAAAAGCCATTGGCTTTGCGCTCCTCCACAATAAGTTCCAAAGCGCCCTCCCCTGCTCCTTTTATTGCCATTAAGCCAAATCGTAACTCACCTTCTTTATTAACAGAAAAAGTTACCTCTGATTTATTAATGTCAGGGCCAAGTACATTCATTCCCATGCGCTTGCATTCATCCATAAAGAAAG
>RGVD01000391.1 GCA_010027395.1 Bacteroidota bacterium | reverse complement strand
TTGAACAAACTTTCAATGGTACAGCAGATTTCGGCAAAAAAGTTCAATGCACTGTTTCACGTAATGGTGATTTAATCCATCACGTTTACCTTGTTGTTGATCTTCCATCTGTTGACCCAACTGGTGGTAACTTCAACTGGGTTGAGAATATTGGTCACGTTCTTGTTGAGGAAGTCGCTGTAGAAATTGGTGGTCAAGTTATTGACAGACACTATGGTGAATGGCTCACTATCTGGAATGAGCTTACTCAAACTGCAGAGAAAGCTGCTGGTTATGATACCATGATCGGTAATGTTGATGCTCTCAACAACAATTCCGGTGGTGAAACTACCCCAGCTTACACTGTTTATGTACCACTTCAATTCTGGTTCAACCGTAACCCAGGTCTTGCTCTCCCCCTTATTGCTCTTCAATATCACGAAGTTAAATTCAACGTTACTTTCCGTCGTGTAACTGATTGCTACACTCTTTCAGCTGGTTCCATCTCCCCAGCTACACCAGCATTCGCAAATGCTAACCTTCTTGTAGAATACGTATATCTTGATGATGATGAGCGTCGTCTCTTTGCTCAATCCCAACACGAGTACCTTATTGAGCAACTCCAATTCAGTGGTGATGAGTCATTCTCTAACTCATCTGTTAAATCCAAACTTCTTTTCAACCACCCTTGCAAAGAGTTCGTTTGGGTTCTTCACACCGCTGCTCGCGAGTCCGCAAAAGATTGGTCTACCTTCACCAACGCATCTGGTGTTGATACCATTGTTGATGCTAAACTCCAATTCAACGGACATGATCGTTTCACTGTCCAAAAAGCTCGTTACTTCAATGTTGTACAACCCTACCAGTGCCACACCGCTGTTCCCTCCACTGGTATCTACGTCTACTCATTCGCTCTTAACCCCGAAGAGCACCAACCATCCGGTTCCGTCAATATGTCCCGTATTGATAACGCAACCCTTCTTCTTAACACTACTACCTCAAATAATGCCTTCAAACTCCGCGTTTATGCCGTTAACTATAACGTGCTTAAATTGATCAGTGGAATGGGAGGTTTAGCTTACTCTAATTAAACTACCCTTTTTGGTTATGGTCAATATCACATATAATAATAAAAAGTATATTGTTGTCATTATTGATAACATACCAATTTTATTTGATGAAAGTCAATTAGAGATTATAAAAAATAATAAAATTATTATAAAAAATGAAGAATTATATATTATTATTAATGATTTTGAAATTCTATTATGTAATTATTTAAAAACTTATAATGATTTACAAATAACATACTATAATAATATTATATTTGATAATCGTGATATTAATTTAATTTATTCTATACATACATCAAATAAGTTAGAATATATAAAAAAAAAAAGAATAATCAATTTACCTGATAATTGTAAAATCAATGTTGAAAATATACCCACTTATATTAGTTATATGCGTGCAAATGATACTCATGGAGATAGATTTATTTTAGAAATAAATAAAAAATATGTATGGTGCAGGCGTTTCAAAACTAACAGGTGTTAATTAATTATTTAGAAATTCAAATTCAAAAAAAATGAATTTCTAAATATTTTTCTTTTTTATTAAAC
>RGVD01000040.1 GCA_010027395.1 Bacteroidota bacterium | reverse complement strand
GATTTATTAGCTCTACCCCTTGTTGGGGAAGTTTCGCTACGCTTCACTTCCCCAACAAGGGGTTATACTACGTGTTGCACTTATCATTTGAACTTACATATTACAGATAAGCCCTTTTTTTAAATAAACTTTTACATAATAAAATATTTAGTACTTAAAAATTACTATTGAATAGAACTTACCCCAAAACCTCTGCCAATACCTTATGCGACTTAAGATTGCTAAATGTAGCCAAATGCGATTGGTAGTATGAGATAAGTATATCGAGCAATTCAGCCCTTTGCTGGGTATTTAGTTTGATTAAATGAAAACTATCAAAATTAGATTCTTGAAGTCTAAATAATTTTTCACTTAAATCAGGTTCAATTTGATTAGGGGCACCAATAAACCATTCATCATACACACCTTCTATTTTATTGAAAGAGTTATGCATATCAGAATAATTACCTTTTGGCATAAAGCCTAAAAACTTACTCAAATGAAGCATGAAATAGCAAGGGAAATTGGATACATTACTTGTTGATAGATCCAATATTTGAATGGAATTGAATAAGAAATCAAAAAGAGGTTTGTCTTGTTGGTTTTCCTCACTTAACACTTTGTTTAGGAGTTCGGCCAAAAACATGCCTATCGAACTTTTAATAATATCAAAATGGATATGATGCAACACAGGAATGCATTTTAGTTCCTTTATGCGTTGCAGGTTTTTATTTTGTTGGTGGTAGGTATCGAGCTCAAGCAGAGTGAGTGGCAGCAATTGTGATGACCTAATGGCACCTTTTCTTCCTCTCACGCCATTTATCATATACGACTGCAAACCATAGTCGCTTGTAAAGCATTTTAGTATGACACTGCTTTCGCTATAGTTGATAGTGTGAATGACGATGGCTTGGCACTTGCTGAGCATTAGTTAATAAACAATATTTTCCCTACTTGCGATTCTTCTCCTTTGATACGCTCTGCAGCAAAGATTAAATATACGCCCGTAGCTGCTCTATTGCCTCTAAATGTAGTTCCATCCCAAGTGGCAGTTCCTCCATTTGAAGTGGTTTCGTAAACCAAATTGCCCGAAATATCTGTAATCTTTACAATGGTATTTTTAATCAAACCTTTTATGGAAATTAACCCATTGTATTCTGGTCTCACTGGGTTTGGATAAATAAAAATATTACTTAAGCGAGAGTCGGGCTCGGTGGATGTTCCCATATAGGAAATGATTCCTTTATCGGTAGCAAAAAATACTTCACCTGTTTTTTCATCAATGCCAATTTCTAAAACATTATTGGACAGCAAAGGACTATTTGCAGTTGTGAAATTATGTATGACTGTATAACCATCAGGCGAAACATACCATACCCCGTTGCGCGTACCTATCCACTTGCGGTTACCACCATCTACTTTTATACAATTAATTGCTTCAGTACCTAAGAAATTTGAATACACCAAACCTGTTTTAATTACGATTTGTTGAGCATCAAAGTTCACTTTTGGTGTGGCGAAAATCAAAGCAGGATTGCTTAAAATGGTTAAGCCTTGCGATGTGCCAATCCATACAGAACCATTTTTATCAGGTACAGCACAATAGACTTGGTTAGAGGGCAAAGCCCCATTGTTGACATCCTTGGTCAATATTTTTACTTGGTTGCTTACACTATTAAACACCAACACACCCAATTCTCTTTTCAATATCACCCACTTGTTACTGTCTTGGTCACATTTGATTTTGGTTATTTCGTTTGCTCCGCCTAAAAGACCACCAATTGAAAACGATTTCCATGTGCCATCCGTATTCATTACAGAAATAGGTTCGGGTGCAGAGTGATTGGCTACCCACATATTGCCAATTCCATCAAAATCAATCGAACTAGCATAAAGCTGCGGAAATGAAGGGTTGTAATTGGGCCTCAATGAACTGTTGGATGAATCATATTTATTAATCACTCTAGATGCATTTTCGTCCATTTCAAAAATGCCATTTCCAAATGAAGCTGCATATACTTTGCCCGATCTTGGGTTTACTTTTACTTCTAAAATATCTGTGATGCCATTTAATTCAGGAATGTTTTTATCGATATAATTTTCCCATGCATTGTTTTGAAATTTATAAAAGCGATTAATGAAAAATTGTTTTTGCCATGAATCATCCACAGCACCTGCCGCTACCCATGTGGCACCATTGCCATAGTTTATGGCACTAGCTGAAATAGATGTGGGACCATTGGGGATGATATATTCAAATTCTCCTGTTAAGCCCGGGTACATTTGGGCCCCAAAAGAATTATCTACTAAAAATAGCTTGTCGTTTTTGCAAACAATGGCTTCGTTTCGGTTCTTTATATTTGACTTTTTATCCGCAAGTCCATTGGCATCTTGAATAATCACTTCATCACTTGTTGTAATGCTAAGTTTATTATTATTTACTTGAAGACTGCGTACTTTTCCATCAAGGCTTGTGGCATAAGCAGTCCAAGCATTAAGGCCATCAAATACTTTTAAATTACTATCCACATTAGCATATAACTTCGAGTTGAATACTTCTAAGTGATTGGCATAAGAAAAGGTGCTAGTCTTTTTCCAAAAATTAAAATCGCTTAAGTTATTGGCATCTAATGAAGCAGTGTAAATACCTAAATTAGTTGCACCATAAATAATGTTATTAAAAATGGCTACATCGTTAAAGGAAAGGTTAGAACCATTATTACCAAGGTTTTGGTAGGAGTCAATAACTCGTTTGTTTTCTAAGTCGACTAGCACAATGCCAAAATCAGTAGCTAGGTATAAATTGTTGTTATAGAAACAAATATTATTAATGGCTTTACTTCCAATGATATTTAATTGCAGCAAATCGGGTAGGTTTATGATGTTGTTTGCCTTATGGTCTATAATATCAATGTTTGCATTTTGGTATACTATGATAGTTAAATTGAGTAATGGGTTATGTCTTACCAACTTCACTTCTACATCAGATAAGCCTGTAATTTTTGAGAGCCTTTCGATAGAGAAATCACTAATATCAACAGTGAAAATACCACTTGGTGATCCCACATAAATTTTATCTCCCACTTCTGCTAGGGTTGTGGCTTTCTGATAGGGTAGATGCACCCTCCAACCTTCCACATTCGGTCTTTGCTGGGCTATTAGATTTAAGCAGACACTTGAAAATATAAATAATAATATTTTTTTCATTTTAGTAAATACTGCAAACGGAATTTGCTATGATTTATTGTTTGATAAGGATTCTAAAAGCATTTTCATTTTCTCTATGGCTTTGGCTCTGTGACTTATTTTGTTTTTTTCATCCATATCCATTTCAGCTAAAGTGATGTCATATCCATCAGGCACAAAAATGGGGTCGTAGCCAAATCCATAATTACCTCTTTTCTCATCAATAATTCTACCATGTAATTCTCCTTCAATCATATGCTGAACTCCTTGGTAAATCAAACAAATGGCTGTTACGAATTTAGCTTTTCTGTTTTCAATTCCCGTTAAATTCTTCAAAAGCAAATCCATATTGTTATTGTCAATTTTTTCGGTGCCTGCATAGCGAGCACTGAATACTCCAGGCTCACCATTTAGGGCATCCACCATAAGACCAGTATCATCCGCAAAACAATTTTTATTTATTTTTTTGAAAACAAACTCAGCTTTAATAATTGCATTAGCGGACAGTGTTATGCCATCTTCTACTATTTCTTCATGGATACCAATATCATCCAAAGTAATGATTTTGAATTGAGAGGCCAATTTTTTTTCTATTTCAAGGGCTTTATTTTTATTGTGCGAGGCAAATATTAATTCTATCATGCGAGGGTGTTCATACGTTTGATTTGTAGCCATAGTTGTTGTTTTTTAGCATTGCTGCTTATGTATTCAAATACTGGTTCTGCTTTAAGTATTAATGTGATTTCCTTTTGTTGAATTTCATAATCTTTGATTTTAAGTTGTTTACTTGCAAAATCATTACAGCCCCATACTATTAATTTTTGAGGGTTGAAATAACCTATGATATCCTCATAATTTTGGTCGCCAATATTATCGATAGATACTATGGCATTATCGTCTACGTTCAAGAGAAATCCCTTTTCAATAATGGATCTTATTTGGGCCTGCTCATCTTTGTTTTCATTTTCAAGCATTTCAAAATCAACTATATGTAATACTCGTGCTGTGTTATTGCCATAATAGTTGAATTGTGCACTATTTTGTTTTTCTTTGACAACGAAAATTTCGTCAAATAATAAATTCATAAACTCGTCAGATACTTTCATAAACGATGGCAATTTCAATAAAAATTAGCAAAACCAATCAATCTAGAATTAAGGAATGTGATTTTGAGAACATAGAATTTGGAAAAATATTTTCAGATCATATGTTTCGTGTTGATTATAAAGATGGTATGTGGCAAGATCCAGAGATTTTACCATATGGAAATATTAGTATATCACCTGCCCTTTCAAGTTTACATTATGGACAAGCTGTGTTTGAAGGAATGAAAGCCTTTAAAGACCCTAGTGGTAATCCACAGTTATTCAGACCATATGATAATTATAAAAGAATAAATGAATCAGCCCATAGAATGGGAATGCCTGCTATAACTGAGGAATTGTTTATTGAAGGATTGAGTCAGTTGGTAAAATTGGATCAAAATTGGATCCCTACAAAAGAAGGAAGTGCCTTATATTTAAGGCCATTTATGTTTGCCACGGATGATTTTGTGGGTGTACGACCATCAAACAATTATACCTTCATGATTTTCTGTTGCCCTGTTAATAGCTATTATCCCAAGCCAATTAAGGTTAGGGTGGAGAAAACCTATGTACGCGCATTTAAAGGTGGTGTGGGTTATGCCAAAGCTGCAGGTAACTATGGAATAAGTATGTTGCCCACAATGGAAGCTAAGAAAGCTGGGTATGACCAAATCATTTGGACTGATGGAGAAGAGCATAAGTATGTTGAAGAGTCTGGCACAACAAATTTGTTTTTCGTTTTAAATGATAAGACAGTTATTACACCAGAATTGGATGGAAACATATTACAAGGTGTCACACGCGATAGTTGTATTAAACTATTGAAAGAAGGTGGTTATGAAGTGGTAGAGAAGAGAATCAGTTTGGATGAAATAGCAAAAGCAAGCCAAGATGGAATTTTAACAGATGCATTTGGAACGGGCACTGCTGCTTTAATTGCGAAGATTGAGGCTATTAATAATGATGGTGTAGAGTACATACTACCAAATGCTGAATCAAGGATTGTTTCAAATTGGTTATACAAAAGATTAAGTGATACCCAGACCTCAAAAATTGAAGACACGAATAATTGGGTTTATAAAATCAAATAGTTGATTTCTTAAGGCCATAAAAAAAGCGCTCAAATTGATTTGAGCGCTTTTTTAATATCTGATTATTATAATTAAAAATTATTTTTTGCCTTTTATTAATTTCTTAATTCCATAGCTAGCACTAGCAACAGCTAAAATAATAACTCCACCATCTAATGGTACATCATTAGGCTCATCACCAAATCCACCTGAACCAGGCTGTGCATTAACAACGTTAGCAAAAACTAATAGGATTGTTAATATAAATAAAAATTTTATTGCGTTTTTCATATCTCTAACTTTTGTTCAAATTAAACGAATTGGTAAATACGAATCAATCAATCATCATTAAGAAATTGTAATTTTACTATAATGGAATTTAAATATTTGATAATCAGATGTAAAATATTGAATGAGATATAATGTTCTAGATTTTAAGCTCTTTTTGATCTTTCCCATGAAACCGATTGTTTTCCCTTTAAAAACCTAGCTAAACCGAGGTACATGCACAAATTCATGATAAAAAAATAATAGGGTACAAACAGAATTTTGATTTTAATTTTTTTATTTTCAAAGTACCAACCCATAAGTGCAGCAGCATAAAATAGAACTTGCACAAATAATAAAAGGTTATAAATCAATGATACATTAAATAACAAGATATTTAAAATTATCAAAATTAATAATGAGAAAGGGGCCAGAGTCCATCTTGAAACCCTGTGAGAAATAAATAAAAAACTCAGCTTCAAGTTGTGAAAGGGGTTAAAAGCAATTCCTAACCTAGTCATGCTTTGCCATGCACCTGCAGCTATTCTTATTTTTCTTTTTAGTTCTTCACCCACATTTGCAGAAGCAGTCTCAGCTGCGTAGGCATTCTTTTCATAAATTACTCTATATCCTTGTAAGGCTATTTGCATAGATTGTGTTAAATCATCAAGCAAAGTGTCTTTGGGTAGTTCAGTATACAGTTCAGTTCTATAAGACATGAGTTCACCCGCTGCCCCAACAATGGTGTAAAAATCAGAGTCGAGTTGTTTTAAAAATGATTCATACTTCCAGTAAATACCTTCTCCAGCGGTACTCGCATTTTCTTTATCTTTTTGGATGATTCTTTTTTCACCTGTAACTGCTCCCACATTTGGATCTTTATAATGTTTAACTAGCTCCTTTATGGCTTCTTTGTTTAAATGGGTATTTGCGTCACAAAAAATTACGATAGGTGTTTTAACATGAGTCATCGCCCTGTTCATCGCAGCTGCTTTTCCATTTCGTGGTGATTCATGAAGTGCGAGTATTTCAATATATTTTTTAATACGTTGAGGAGTATCATCTGTCGATCCATCGCTAATAAAAATGAATTCTATTTTATTCTTTGGGTAATCTAAGTTAAGACTATTAATTATTTTATCTTCAATATAATCAGCTTCGTTAAAACATGGAACAACCAATGTTACTTCCGGTAAAAAATCAATATCGTACTTAGTCTTTTTGGATAGGATTTTTTTTATTTTTACGAGAATATATAATATGATGCCATAGCCCACATAGCTATATATCACAATGGCAAGGCATATCCAATATAGATAGGTCATAATTATTTATTAGGCTTGGTCCAGCTTGTATAAAAGCCACTGGTCAAAAATTTAGGTATGTAATCAGCTACATGGCAATCAATTTTTTGAAGAAAATAAACTCTTCGGGTCAAGAATGAATAGGGAAATATCCTTTCCAAAAAGTCTGCATTGTCAAATTGAATTAAATTAAAACCTTTTTCTAGCATAAGTTTCTGAATAGTACTAAACGAGAAAAATTGAATATGTGTTAAGTCCGGATTTGAGCTCTGATGTGTGGTATTGCTGTATCCCATCATTTTTTTTAATAACAAAATTGGCCCATCAAATTTGTTTTTATTTAGCCATTGCATTGGTTTAGTAATTAGAACCTCACGTGGTCCCCAACCATTTGGCACTGTTGCCACCAAAACGCCACCCGGTTTTAATATTCTAAATATGGAACCTACTATATCAGAAGGTACCTCAAGATGCTCCAGTACTTCACTACAAACAACAGCATCAAACTCATCATTCATGGTAAATGAATTAGCATCAATTATTTTGAATTCAATATTTTTAAAGGTGTTTTTTTCTTTTGCTTTTTTTATTGATGTGGCATCAATATCAACTCCAACTACATTGAATCCAATTGATCCTAGTGCCATACTTATATTACCATTACCACAGCCAATATCTAAAACTTTAGCATTCGGTAAACCAAGTTTTTGTATCGAATTGACTATAAAATTTAATCTTTTAAGGTCTTCCGCATCCTTGTAGGTTGTCTGCGAGTAATATGATTTGTTCATCAAAATTATAGGTTTATTCAGCGCTAAAAATAAGACATACTCCCAATAAATAAAATATTATTTCAAAATAGGTTGTTATATATGTCTAAAGTTTGCTTCGCATTATTTGTCCAAGAAAATGAATTTGCTCTCTCTATGCCTTTTAAGGCTATGTTATTTTTATATTCTTTATTTTGCTGAAATATTTCAATAGCAGCCGCAATTGATTCAGGATCGAATGGGTTGCAATACTCTGCACTATCCTCTGCAATTTCAGGCATAGAGGAAGTATTTGATGTTATAACCGCTACACCACAAGCCATAGCTTCAAGTATGGGTATTCCAAAACTTTCTCGCAAAGATGGATATAAGAACATTTCAGCTTGCGAATATATTGCAGGTAAATCTTGATTAGGAACATAGCCACAGAATTCTAAATCTTCGATTAATCCGGGATTACCAATATTATTTAATTGTTGTTGAAGGAAGTTTCTATCTATATCTAACATTAATAGTTTGGTGTGCAGCTTTCCTTTCTTTTTTAGGCTCAATAGACATTATTAATGCTCAAATCTTCTACAACCATTGAGATTATTAGCTTTGAGTCAATTCAAAGGTTATGAATAAAAAAAGTGCATTTACTGTTTTAGCCCAATTACCAAGAAAAATGGGTTCGTTAAAGGAGTCCAACGCTACAAATGCAATATTTGTGGTAAGCAATTTATAGGTGGTGATAGGATTGATAATGCTCAATTATGGTATGAATATGTTTATGGAAAACAAACCTATAATCAACTCTCTAAAAAATATAGTTGCTCAATAAGAACCATACAGCGGAAACTAGATAAGCATTATGTTACCTCTAACCAATCTCTAGTAAAAAACGTCATAGTCTTGATGGATACAACATATTGGGGCAGAAACTTTGGGTTGATGTTGTTTAAAGATTCGATATCTGGTGAAAACCTTTTAAAATTCTATGTAAAACACGAGAGCAACGCTTTATACAAACAAGGAATTGAAGATTTGAAAAAGAAAGGATATCACATAAGTGCCATAGTGTGTGATGGTAGGAAAGGTCTTATCAATTCATTTGCAGACATTCCAGTTCAAATGTGTCAATTTCATCAATCTGCTATAATTAGGCGATATCTAACCAAGAAGCCAAAGCTAAAAGCAGCACAAGAATTATTGAAAGTATTAGATTTAATGAAGCAAACTGATAAAGAATCCTTTGAAGGATCTTTATCACAGTGGTATGAAAAATGGGAAAACTTTCTAAACGAAAGAACAATCAACCCGATCACTAGTAAATCATATTATACTCACAAAAGACTTAGAAGTGCTTTTAGAAGTTTAATGAACAATCTACCATGGTTATTTACATGGTATGAATTTATAGACTTAAAAATACCGAATACAACCAATGCAATTGATGGGCATTTTGCAGATTTGAAAAACAAACTTCGTAATCACAATGGATTGTCCCAGCATAGAAAAATGAAATTTATTGATGAGTTTTTGAAGGTATAAGGAACTCTAAAAATATCAAAGGGCTTTGATTAGACAAAACCCTTTGATTGATATTTTTGTCGTTCATCCAACTTATCCCTGACAAGTTGCTCTCCAGCAGTTAATACAAAAAATATCAAGTAGAAAAAATATATAGCATTAAAAATGTCCATTAGAGTATTGGGTAGATTAATTAGCATTAATTTTGTCCATTACTCCGAAGATTCGCTTGTTTTTTTTATTTAAACATGAGTGCTTTAAGCAGTAGTTATTTTTCTAGCTTCTGCTTCTTTTCATAATACTTACAAAACTCCGAAATCTTGCATTCCTCGCATTTGGGTGTGCGAGCCAGGCAAATATACCTTCCATGCAATATCAACCAATGATGTGCAGTTGCAATGTATTCTTGTGGAATGTTTTTTACCAATTGCTGTTCAGTTTGTAAAGGAGTTTTGGCTGCAGTCGTAAGACCTAAACGAGCACTTACCCTAAACACATGTGTATCTACAGCCATGGCAGGTTGGTTATACACCACAGATGCAATCACATTAGCAGTTTTTCTACCTACTCCAGGGAGTTTTACTAAATCTTCAATGCTTTCTGGAACTTTAGCTTCAAAATCTTTCACAAGCATTTGAGCCATGCCTATCAAGTGCTTGGTTTTATTGTTTGGATAACTAATAGAACGTATGTAAGGAAAAACCTCATCAAATTCAGCTTGTGCTAATTTTTGTGGAGTAGGGTAAATTTGGAAGAGGGGAGGGGTAACCATGTTTACCCTTTTATCGGTGCATTGGGCAGATAAAATAACAGCTACCAATAATTGATAAGGGTTTTCATATTCCAATTCTGTTTCAGCTATGGGCTGATTGGTTATAAAATAATTGAGTATGTTTTCGTAACGCTCTTTTTTTGTCATGAAAATTAAAATTGATTGATTGTATAAATTATAGGATTTTCCGAGCATTACGACTCATATTTTAAAAAAAGCGTTTCTCAAATATTTGGGAAACGCTCTTTTTGATTTTGAGTGCTTGAGAAAGTCCCTTTCCTTTGGAGAGGGATTTAGGGAGAGGCAATTAGTTTACCACCCAGGTTTCTCTACCTGCCAATAATTTATCTAAATCACCTGTACCTTTTTTCTCTTTGGCTTCAGCGATTTGTTCATTAAATAAATCATCAAAAGTCTTTTTGTTATTGTTTACATAAAACACACCAAAAGGACGTGGGAAATGGTTCTCTATGCTCGGATCATCATAGAAACGAGAGATGATGGTTGCTTTAACCAAATCTGTTTCATCATGCACCCATAAGTCATTTACTGAAACATCATTCAAGCTAACTATGACAGGTTTAAAACCATCTAGTTTAATACCCTTGTTATTGTTTTCGCCAAATATCAACGGCTTGCCATGTTCCATCATCAAGGTCTCATCTTTCTTGCTGCTTTTCTCGGTATAAACCTCATAGGCACCATCATTAAACACATTACAATTTTGATAGATTTCTACCAATGATGTTCCTTTATGGTCGTAACCTCTTTTGATAATGGCTTGTTGATGCTTTGGATCTCTGTCCATAGTACGAGCTACAAAAGTGGCGTCTGCACCCAAGCTTAATGCAATGGGGTTAAATGGATAATCAACCGAGCCCATAGGGCTAGATTTAGTTACTTTGCCTTGCTCTGATGTTGGGGAATATTGACCTTTTGTTAAACCATAAATTTGGTTATTAAACAACAATACATTCACATCAGGGTTTCTTCTCAAAAGGTGTATAAAATGATTACCACCAATTGACATAGAATCTCCATCACCTGTAATAATCCAAACAGATAAATCAGGGCGCGTTGCTTTCAAACCTGTTGCTATTGCTGTGGCTCTACCATGTATCGAGTGCATACCAAAGGTATCCATGTAATAAGGGAAACGCGATGAGCATCCAATACCTGAAATAAACACAAACTCTTCACGAGGACGACCCAAATCAGGTAGTACAGTTTGAACTTGTTTTAATATACTATAATCGCCACAACCCGGACACCAGCGCACTTCTTGGTCTGATGCGAAATCTTTTGACGTTAATTTTGCTTCAATTTCATTCATAATATTATAAATTTTGAATCTTTAAGTTTGAATTAATTAAAATTCTTGATTCATATTGTTTGTTATTTTCTGTTAACCTTGGTTATTTAGATTTAAGCAAGAATTTCTTTAATCTTTTTTACCACCTCATCACTCATAAACGGTTGCCCTTGAATTTTGTTATAAGGTATAGCATCAACAAAATATTTATCTCTAATAATCTTTACCAATTGACCATTATTTAATTCAGGCACTACAACGGTTTTAAAGTTCTTAAGAATGTCGCCCAAGTTTTTAGGGAATGGATTTATATACCTCACATGTGCATGAGAAACATTCAACCCTTCTCCTCGTAAAATGGTAGTGGCTGTTTTCAATGCACCGTATGTTCCACCCCAACCAAGAATTAATAAATCTCCAGTTTCAGCACCTGTATCTATGGATTGTAAAGGAATATTATCAGCTACTCTATCTACTTTTTCTTGACGCAAATGGGTCATTAGTTCGTGGTTATCTCCATCGTAACTAATATTACCTGTTTCGTTTTGTTTTTCTAATCCACCAATTCTATGCTCTAAACCTTTGGTGCCAGGAATTGCCCACGGACGAGATAATTTTTCATCTCTTAGGTAAGGCATAAACTTAGGGTCATCTGCTGCACGTTGTGGAGCAAACGATACTTTTATTTCGGGAAGATCATCGCTCTGAGGGAATTTCCAAGGCTCGGCACCATTAGCTATATAACCATCTGATAAAAAGAATACTGGTATCGTGTGTTGCAGAGCAATTCTACATGCTTCATAGGCCATGGTGAAGCAGTCTGAAGGACTTTGAGCAGCTACAATTACAACTGGACATTCGCCATTTCTTCCATACATGGCCTGCATCAAATCTGCTTGCTCGGTTTTGGTAGGCATACCTGTACTTGGTCCTGCGCGTTGAACATTCACAATCACCAGAGGCATTTCGAGCATAGTAGCCAAACCGATGGCCTCTCCTTTTAAGGCAATACCTGGCCCTGATGAACCTGTAATGGCCAAGCTTCCACCAAATGCAGCACCTATTGATGAACAGATAGCTGCGATTTCATCTTCAGCTTGGAATGTTTTGATATCAAAGTTTTTGTATTTAGATAATTCATGAAGGATATCAGAAGCAGGTGTGATTGGGTATGTGCCATAGAATAGTGGTAAGCCACATTTTACAGAAGCTGATATTAATCCATAAGCAGCAGCTTGGTTACCCATAATACTTCTGTATATACCCGTTTCCATTTGAGCAGGGGCCACATTGTAGCGGTTGGCAAACATTTCTGTGGTTTCTCCATAACTCCAACCTGCTTGCAATACCTTGATGTTGGCATTCATTACAGCTTCGTTTTTACCAAACTTACTTGTGATAAATTCAATAGAACTTTGCATATCACGGTGATACATCCAGTATATCAAACCCAATACAAACATGTTTTTGCAACGGTCGATTTCTTTGGTACCCATTCCACTATCGGCTAGGGCAGCACGAGTGATTTTAGTAACATCTATGGTCTTTACGTCATATTCGCTTAATGAGCCATCAGTCAGAGGGTTTTTATCTTCAGGCACATTGGCCAAACGCATATTTTTAGAATCGAAACCATCGCTATTGGCAATGATTACTCCCCCTTTGCGCAGGCCTTTTAAGTTGGCTTTTAAGGCAGCTACATTCATCACCACCAAAACATCGCTCATATCGCCTGGGGTATTTATTTTTTTGCTTCCAAAATGAATTTGGTAGCCTGAAACCCCTGCCAATGTTCCGATTGGGGCACGTATCTCTGCTGGGAAATCTGGAAAAGTAGCAATATCGTTTCCGAATAATGCCGTGGTATTACTAAATTGAGTTCCTGTTAGTTGCATTCCATCTCCACTGTCGCCCGCAAACCTTATTACCACCGACTCTAATTCATTTTCTGTTGTTTTTGCCATATAAAAATCTTAGTCACTTGAAACGACACGAAAATAACGTTTATCAATTAAAGACATAATTATTTTTCTAAAACAAGAGGCTGTTTTAAGTCATAATTAGACGATTTGTGGATTTAACATGCCTTGCCATTAAAACTCGCAGGCATAGCTAGATATAAATCATATTGTTAGACGAATTTTGTTTCAACCATACTCATCTTGCCTAAAAATCCTACTTTTGTTCTAACAATCGCTAAAAATGGGTATACGTATTTTTGTAACAGGTGGTACATTCGACAAGGAGTATAATGAATTAACAGGGCAACTTTTTTTTAAAGATACCCATGTTAATGAGATCTTAAAATTGGGTCGTTCAAGGTTGGATATTAGTGTGAGAACGCTTATGCTTATTGACAGTTTAGCGATGACTGATTCGGATAGAAATATCATCATGGAGAGTTGCCAATGTTGCGAAGAAGATCATATTTTGATAACCCATGGAACTGATACCATGACCGATACCGCAAAGGTTTTGGCTGAACAGAAAATCAACAAGACCATTGTAATTACAGGCGCCATGATTCCTTATAAATTTGGTAGTAGCGATGGTTTGTTCAACTTAGGAAGTGCGTTGGCCTTTACACAAAGTCTGCCTCATGGAGTTTATATTGCCATGAATGGTCGATACTACGATTGGAACAATTGCCGTAAAAATAAACTGACTGGATTTTTTGAGGAAGTGAATTAGTATACTGCCACAGATTACAAAGATTACTCAGAATTCATGGATGATTTAAATTGATCATCTTTTATAAAAAAAGTGCCGTTTTCAACTTATATTAAATACAGCACTTTTTAAATTGGTAATGCAATTACGCCAACACATTCTTTAAATCCTCCAACAAGTCTTCGATGTCTTCAACGCCTACGCTTAAGCGCAATAGGCTATCTACTACACCGGCTTTCTCTCTCTCTTCTTTCGGAATCGAAGCATGGGTCATGGTAGCAGGGTGATTGATTAAACTCTCAACACCACCAAGACTTTCAGCTAAGGTAAATACTTTGAAAGATGAAGCAAATTTGAAAGTATCTTCTAATGTAGCATCTTTCAATACGATTGAAATCATGCCACCAAATCCACGCATCTGTTTTTTTGCGATTTCATGGTTAGGACTATCAGCAAAACCTGGCCAATATACTTTTTCAATCTTTGGATGGTTTTTCAAAAATTTAGCAATGATTTCGCCATTCTCGCAATGTGCTTTCATGCGAAGGTGAAGTGTTTTCAATCCACGTAACACCAAGAAACTATCTTGTGGTCCTGGTGTAGCACCGCAACTGTTATGGATAAAGGCCAATTGCTCATAAATTTTATCATCATTCACACACAAGGCACCCATCACCACATCTGAATGTCCACCCAAATATTTGGTTACAGAATGCATCACAATATCAGCGCCCAAATCCAAAGGGTTTTGAAGGTAAGGTGAGGCAAAAGTATTGTCAACCGCTAAAGTGAGATTATGTTTCTTTGATATTTCAGCGCATGCAGCGATATCAACTATTTGCATGGTTGGGTTGGTTGGTGTTTCAATCCAAACTAATTTGGTGTTTTTGTTTATATAATTGCTAATGTTATTGGCATCATACAAATCAATAAAATGAAACTTGATACCAAATTGTGCAAATACCTTGGTAAACATTCGGTAAGTGCCACCATATAAATCATTACCTGTGATCACTTCATCACCTGGGCGCAGTAATTTAGCCACTGCATCAATAGCACCCATACCACTGCTAAAGCAAAGACCATGTTTGGCATTTTCTAAAGAAGCAATACATTTTTCCAAGGCAGTACGTGTAGGATTTTTACCGCGTGCATAGGCATAGCCTTTGTGTTTGCCTGGGCTTTCTTGCCAGAAGGTACTTGTTTGGTAAATAGGTGTCATTACTGCTCCTGTAGTTGGGTCAGGCTCCTGGCCCGCATGTATGGCTTTGGTTCCGAATTTCATTTTGTATC
>RGVD01000390.1 GCA_010027395.1 Bacteroidota bacterium | reverse complement strand
AGTTCCTTAATCTCATTTAATGAAAATGGTCCTTTTTTTTCATTGTCGTCTGCTATAAAATATTCTTTATTCATTTTGTATAATATATTAATGAGGCATAACTTTTTTATCCCTCTCACAAGTGATATAACCTCTGCAATATATAAATAATTGTAAATCATTATTTGAAATCACTAGTGTCCAGTTTAAATTAAAAGATTTTCAGTTGATTACATAATTGTTCTTTGATTTCTTGCTTAGCTCTCGCAAGTGTTAAGCGCAGCGTCACTTGTGAGGATAGATAAGCAAAGTTTTTAACTTTGTATTAGAAAAACATTAGTAAGCACGCAAATTCCATAATCCCGAAAGAAGGTGTTTTGCAATATTTGTTATTGTGGGTTTAACCTATTTGAAATGAAGATAGATAAAATTAGCCAGAGGCTTATCAATTCGCTCACTAGCACTACTATCCGTAGTCTCTGCCAAGCCATTGCTGAGGTGACTACGAATTTAAAATGAAATGAGAGTTTGCAACTCTTTATAACTATATTTATTTTTGAACTAATGTTTTTAACAACCCGTGTCGGAGACACTTCATTTCATTGTAAATCCTTAGAGCGCTTCGCTAACTCTAAGGATAGTAACGGCCGAAGGATAGTAAATAATGAATACCAATTTATCATATAAGTGCTTAAGTTTGTATACATACATTTCAAAATGAAAAGTACTGTTTTTAGAAATACACTGCAATTACTTCGAATTCCATTTTCATTGTTGTTAATGCCTTTGTTTATTTTAGCATTGAGTCAGTCTTCCGTTAATGTATATACTTCCATCATTAGTTTTATCATTATTCATGTATTGGTTTACCCTGCAAGCAATGGCTATAATAGTTATATAGATAGAGATGAAGGTAGTATTGGTGGCATAGAAAAGCCTCCTGCACCCAGCATTCATTTGTTTTACCTTACTTTAGTTTTAGATTTTTTGGCCATTGTTTTGGCGTTTTTCTTTGTAAATGGGCTTTTTTCGTTTTGCATATTTGTTTACATTTTAGCTTCAAGGGCTTATAGTTCCAAACAAATCCGATTAAAAAAATATCCCATCATTGGTTTTTTAACAGTTGTTATTTTTCAAGGAGGCTTTACCTATATCATGAGTGTAATAGGTATAACAAATGATTCATTTGCGTTTTCAAGTGCTAATATATCATTGCTATTAGCTTGTAGTTTTCAAATTGCGGGCGCATATCCATTAACACAAATTTATCAGCATGAAGCCGATTTAGCAGATGGTGTAAAAACATTAAGCTATCAATTAGGATACAGAGGAACCTTTATTTTTACTGCCATCATGTTTGGTATATGTAACGTGTTTTATTATTTATATTTTGACCAAATGGGTAAAATCACTAATTTTTATTTGATACAACTTTTCTTTCTGCCGATTGTTTTATACTTTGTATGGTGGTTTTTAAGAACCACCAAAAACGAAAAAGTGGCAAATTACAAAAACACCATGCGAATGAATTTAATAGCCGCTATTTGCATGAACACTTGTTTTATCATTTTATTCTTAACCAAGCATCTATTTTGAGTTATTTATCAGCCATTGAAACTGCAGTTCCTGCTTACCAATATCATCAAAATGAATTGGCTGCGTTTTTTCAA
>RGVD01000389.1 GCA_010027395.1 Bacteroidota bacterium | reverse complement strand
TTCGTGTGATTGTTGTAAATAACTGGTTATCTCATCAAGCATGCTTTTTGGCACGGCGATTGATTTAAAAACATCTGAAACCTGTTTTAAAATCTGATCTTCTGGCACATAGATTTTCTTTTTGATGTCGTCTGGATTCCAAGTAACAAGATAAGTGTTTTTATTTTTTTTAGCTTCTTTGCGATCTGATGACACAGTTCTGCCAGTAGCAGCGCATTTAATTAAACTTCTAAAAACAAAATCCTTTCCTGAGGTTTGAATTGCTTGGATTCTGTTATTTGCCGCCGACCTTTCCAAACCAACCTCTTGGCATTTATCAAATAATGCTTTGCTGATTAGTTGTTGGTATTTGTGAGGATAAAATTTGTTGTATTTCTTAACATAAATCTGACCGCAATAAAAAGGATTTTTCAGAATGTTAGAAATAACATTTTTAGTAATTGGCTTTGGTTCTCTGCCTTTGAAAAAGTTGTTGGTTAAATTATGCTGATTGGCGAACTTTTCTAAATCACCAAGCGACACGCTGCCAGTTGAATAAATCTCAAACATCTTTTGCACCAAATAAGCCCTAGATTCATCAATAATGATATTTGATTTATCGCTCTCATCTCTGACATTCAAATAACCAAGCGGAG
Organism: Bacteroidota bacterium; assembly: GCA_010027395.1. Lineage (GTDB taxonomy): Bacteria > Bacteroidota > Bacteroidia > UKL13-3 > UKL13-3 > RGVD01. The sequence goes on along the minus strand of RGVD01000389.1, from coordinate 1,015 downwards.
CTTTGCCAATATATTCGCCGTTGTTAAGCTTATGAATAATGCTTCTTTTAACATTGTCAGATATTGCGTTGGTGTAAGCGTTAGCCATCACCACCGACATTTGATAAAAAGAGATTTGCTGACTATTTGAATCAGAATCCATTTTGCCAATATCAAGAAAGTGAATAACCAGCTTATTTTCTTTGCGAAGCTTATCTAAAATTGGCAATTCGGTAAAACTTCTTTGCAAGCGATCAACTTTATCAACCACCAAAGCAATTTGATCTTTCTGAGCATTAACAAAATCAATCATCTTATAAAACTCTGGTCGCTCACCTCTGGTTGAGCTTTCAACCACCTCATATTCCTTAATAATTTCAAGGCTATTTCTAGCGCAATATTCTCTTAATTTGGCAATTTGAGCATCGATTGAATGACCGTCTGTTTCTTGCTCTTGCGTAGATACTCTGGCAAAGATTACTGCTTTCATCATATTTTTCTTTTTAAGTATTTTATTTTCTTATTACCCACTCTCTTTCCACTTATTTTCTTATTATTGTCGTCCACTGCAATTTCTTTAAAATTTGTTCTGCACAAATAAGCTATTGTTCCAACACTTATCAGAAGCACAGAAAGCTTTAACCACCACTCCAAAGTGAGTATTGGAGAAATCTCAAAACAATATAGGCAGAACCAAGCAATAAAGGCGACAACACTAAAACTCATGCTCAACTTAGACACGGAAAATGCCTTAGATCTATCCCCCAATATAACTTGATAAATATCGCCGCTTTGCGTTTCTTTCTCTAATAAATCTATATGCTTTTCCCAATTATTTTGCCAAAATTTTGAACCAAGATTTGACAAAAACCAAACGAATGAACTGATGCAACCAAGAAGCGTAATAAGGTATCTGTCAGCTTCAATTTTAAAATAGGCGACAAGAAACGCCCCAACTATTGCGGAAAAGTAAGCTGTTCTTTTCCAAAACAAATCAATCTCAAAATTACGAATTTCCCAAGCCTTTTTGAGAAGA
>RGVD01000388.1 GCA_010027395.1 Bacteroidota bacterium | reverse complement strand
TTTTACATTCATTAACACGCTTAGAACCACGCAAAGCTTTTCCATCCACGGCGATAATATCTTCTGTTATTAATTGAGATATACGTTTTAGCCATTGTATACAACATGACTGCAGACCTTTCGGATCTAAGGCTGAAAATACCCTTGAAATGGTATCATGAGACGGGATGCCATGCGGTAATGTCAAAAACTTTCTAAACCATTCTTCATGTTCTTTTGCAAAATCTTCGATTTCCTCCCAACCCTCAGCTCCAGATAAAATACCGCAAATACTCAAGGCCAATATATCCAACAATAGATGTTTTTTTGTTCGTTCGACTCGTGGATCTTTAAGTTCACCAAAACATTCAATAAAAACAGCGTCCATTCAGCCAATTCTCCATAAAAATTGGCTATTTTTCCTTATTTCGATATTTATTTAAAGTGATTGGTCAAATTTAGATGCGTTTACCGTGGAGTTTAAAAGCCTTATCATTTAAACAGCTTATATATTTTTAATTTTTAAACTGGATATATTTAATCGAACTGTTTCTGAACCTTTATATATACCTTCGGGTTCAACATTACTTAAGATTAATGCACCAGCACCAATAATGGTATTTTTACCGATTTTAATATGATTTCTAATCGTTGCATTCACTCCAATAAAACATGCTTCTTCAACATGGACCCCGCCTGAGATAACCACATGTGAAGTAATAAAATTATGATCATCAATTTTAGAATGGTGTCCGATACGGTGTTTTGCAAGGTAGTTGACACCTTTTTTTTGATTTTTTTATTTATCACTACACATTTAAGCCACTTTATTTGTCATTTTATTTTCTTGTTTTTCAGGATTTAAATAAACCTCTTTGGGTGACTCCCAGTTTCGAATATCCTTGCTCCATCTTTGGGGATTTTTTTGTTTGGCTTCTGTATATACTTTTTTTCTATTTGTCATTAATTCAACATCCAGGCCTTCATGCTTTTGGTTTGGTGTGATAAATCCAATTTGGCTATGCAAGTGCTCATCATTATACCATTTCACAAAATTCTCCACCCATTTTCTTGCCTCAGTGATACTTTCAAATCCTCTTGATGGCCATAATTGATTATATTTAACCGTTCTAAACAAAGACTCAATAAAAGGGTTATCATTGCTTACTCGAGGTCTGCTGTATGATGCAATAATTCCAAGCGCTTCTAGCTTTGCCTTAAATGTATAGGACTTCATAGGTGCGCCATTATCTGAATGCAACACAAGCGCACTTTGCTGTTGATATACTTGCTCTATGAGCATGGTTCTTTCAAGTAATTTAGCAGCACTAACCGCATTTTCTTGCTCATAAACTTCATATCCAACAATTTTTCGACTAAATATATCAATAATCATGTAGAGATAGAAAAAATGTCCCTTTACCCTTGAAGGCAAATAGGTAATATCCCAACTCCAAAGCTGTTTAGGTGCTGTTGCTTTATGGGTTGTTGGGGCTTTTTGTTGATGAGGAGCTTTTGCTCGACCTCGATGATGAAGCTCTTCATGTTGCTTTAAAATCCGATAGAAACTTGACTCGCTGGCAATATAAATCCCCTTATCAGCAAGCTTGGGGACGATTTGAGATGGTGGTAAATTTGCATATTCAGGCTGATGACAAATATTACGAATCATTAAAATTTCTTCTTCTGATAATTTATTCG
>RGVD01000387.1 GCA_010027395.1 Bacteroidota bacterium | reverse complement strand
ATGCTTTTTTGTGAGTAATTTATTCATGTTTATTTGATGAACTGATGGCTATACGGACTTATAAAATAGTTCAGCTTTCCTTACTCCACCCAAGTTTTATAATAGCCAGGATCTTCCATTTGCATAGCCGCTTCCGTTATTTTTAATGGATAAAAAGGATCGATCATAACAGCCAATTCTTTGGTTTCAAGTTTGCCAATTGATTTTTCAACCGTTCCCGGATGCGGACCATGAGGAATCCCTTTAGGATGCAAACTTATCATACCGCGCTCAACATGCTTACGGCTCATAAAATCTCCATCTACATAATACAAAACCTCATCGCTATCTACATTGCTATGGTTGTATGGCGCAGGAATAGATTGTGGATGATAATCATACAAACGAGGCACAAATGAACAAATCACAAAATTATGTCCTTCGAAAGTTTGGTGAATTGGCGGTGGCATATGCACACGACCTGTTATAGGCTCGTAGTTATGTATACTAAATCCAAATGGATATTGAAACCCGTCCCAACCAATGGCATCAAAAGGATGTGTAGCATAGGTGTATGGAAAAATCATATCTTCCTTTTTTATCAGCACCTTGAAATCACCTGTTTGGTCAAAGGTTTCTTTTAACTCAGGTAATTTGATATCACGCTCACAATACGGAGAATGCTCAAGCAATTGTCCGTATTGGTTTAAATAACGCTTTGGTGGACGAATAGGAGAAAAGGATTCTGTTATAAATATTCTGTTTTGTTCAGTTTTAAAATGCAATTGGTAAATGGTACCACGAGGAATTACTAGGTAATCACCATATTCAAAGAGAATTTGACCATACACCGTTTTTAAAACACCTGTTCCTTCATGAATAAACAAAACCTCATCCGCATCTGCATTTTTGAAAAAATAATCGGTCATGCTTTTGCGAGGCGCAGCAGTTGCTAAATAAACATCCTTGTTAAACAAAACATATACCCTACTTTTCAAGTAATCATCTGTAGGACTTGCCTTAAAGGTTAAAAAACTGCGATTTTGTAAGTTTTTCTCGATGGCTGCTTTAGGTCCAATATCATATGCCTTGCCAATTTCTTTAACCAATGTTGGCGGGTGACAATGGTAAACCAATGAATATAAACTGCTAAAACCTTCAGTAGAAACCAACTCCTCTGAGTAAAGTGAACCATCAGGTTTTCTGAATTGGGTATGTCTCTTTGTGGGTATTTGTCCTTGTTTGTGGTAAAATGCCATATAATTAGTTGATAGTTCTTTTTGTTTGTACTTTATTTCCTAGAAGATAAAATATACCTGTTAGAAAATTAATTACTATTGAGACGACAAAAATATGTTTTTTTGTGACTTGTATTTATATACACCCTAATATGTACTGTAAAAATCTAGTATTAAAATTTATTAATTTGTTGATAGCAAGTATTTTGCTTGTTTCTTGTGGCGGAAATTCTAATACCCAATTGGCACAAAACCCCAAGGATTCATCAGAAGCCAATGCTGAAATCATTGCCATTAGCAAACAAATTGAAGATAATCCAGATAATGCGGAGTTATTATACAAGCGCTCCTTAGCCTATCAATACTTGGCTTATTTGAACAAAGCTGAGGCGGATATTAACCAAGCCATCATAGTAGATTCTATTAATCCTTTGTATCGTTTTTATCAAGGCAAATTGCTTTATGCCATGAACCAAACGATTAAGGCATCTCA
>RGVD01000386.1 GCA_010027395.1 Bacteroidota bacterium | reverse complement strand
AAATAAATCATTAAATTCAATTAGAAAAGAGGCTGTCTCAAAAGGGCGGCCTCTTTTTTTACCTGTTGATTTAAATTTTGAAAAAGAAAGGGCAGCCGAAGCCACCCTTTCATAGACCATTACGTCTAATTGGTATGTCTAGTACCAATTCAAACATAGCATTTAAGCATTATAGTAACAAACAAATTATGTTGTTACCTCCATCACTTGAGGAACTGATTATTGAAAATCATCCAGTTAGATTAATAAATCAAGTAATTGACCAGATTGATATTGACCCACTTTTAAAGAATTATAAAGGCGGAGGAACATCTAGCTTTCATCCACGTATGATGCTTAAAGTATTGGTTTATGCATACATTAATAATGTTTACTCAAGTAGAAAAATTGAATCAGCAGTAAAAGAGAATATTCACTTTATGTGGCTTGCAGGGATGAACAAGCCAGACCACAATACAATCAATCGCTTTATAAGTGAGCGGTTAAAAGATGTTCTCAAGCAGCTATTCGCTCAAGTTGTTTTAATGCTCAACCAAGAAGGTTTTTTAGACATAAAAGACATTTATACAGATGGAACAAAAATAGAAGCCAATGCCAATAAGTATACCTTTGTTTGGGGTAAAGCTATACAAACCAGCAAGGATCGCATTAGCAAGCAGCTACAAGAAATATGGGATTATACCCAAGAGGTTGCCAAGGAAGAAATATTGGACAAAGAGCCAATTAGTTTTGACCAAATAGATAGTCAAAAGGTAGCAAAAACAATAGACCAAATCAACGAACTATTAAAAGACAAGCCAGTAGATAAGAAAGTAAAACAGAAGTTGAATTATGCAAAACGAAACTGGCCAGCAAAGCTTGACCAATATGAACAAGCAGAGCAAGTTTTGAATAATGAGCGTAACTCATTCTCTAAAACAGATAATGATGCCACCTTTATGAGGATGAAGGAAGATCACATGCAAAATGGTCAACTCAAACCTGGAAATAATGTTTAGGTTAGTAGTAGTAATCAATATAATGTTAATTATACGCTTCACCCCAATCCAACCGATACAAAAACATTGCCTTCTCACATAAATGCACATCAGGAACTATACAACAATTACCATCAAGTTTAACGGCTGATGCAGGATATGGTAGTGAAGAAAACTATGTAATGCTTGAAAACAATAACATTGAAGCTTTCGTAAAGTATAATATGTTTGACAAGCAGCAAAAGACCGTTAAGGTTGATAAATATCCTTTCAGTAAAGACAAGCTATATTATAATACCGAGCATGATTATTACATATGTCCAATGGGTCAAAAAATGGAATTTATTGGTAAGAAAAATCAAAAAACAGAAACAGAATTTACTCAGCAACTCAGCACTTATCAAGCCATAAACTGCGTAGGCTGTCCTTTGCGAAGCCATTGCCACAAAACAAAAGGAAACAGACGCATAGAAGTAAACCATAACCTAGATAGACTCAAACATAAAGCAAGAACCTTACTTACTTCAGAACTAGGAATTATAAAGCGTAAAAAGCGGGTGGTTGATACTGAACCTGTGTTTGCTAATATAAAACAGAACAAAGGCTTCAGAAGATTTATGCTTAGAGGTAAAAATAAAGTCGAAATTGAATGAGGCTTGATAGCTATAGCACATAACCTCAAGAAAAGAGCTGTTGCTTAAGGGTATTTAGCCCTTTTTATCATCTGAAATTAATCAATGGTCGAT
>RGVD01000385.1 GCA_010027395.1 Bacteroidota bacterium | reverse complement strand
TTATATAAATTAGCATGGTAGTTTGTTAGTTTTTTATCAATTGGTACAATTGAAGGATTTGGATCAATTGTTATAAGATTAGATGGATTTGCTGTGGTCGAGTTTATAAAATCAATTGAATCAATCTTAATTGGTGTTATTGCGCTACCATTTTTATAAATGTAACTCATTGGTGGTCTTGGTACACTGCCTATTGCAAATAAATTACCGCTTTGCTCACAGCTTGTGCACGTTGTACAAGATGCGTTTTCTTGAACTTGATATGCAGCATAAAAACCAGCATCTGCCGAGTTATCATATTCTATTCTTGTACATATCTTAGCAATTTTAGTATTATCTGTTGTAATATTGCATTTAGAGTCGGCAACTCCTAAATAAATTTGAGTTGGCATATCTTGATTTTGATTCCAAGGTGAAACTACAAGTTTACCGTTTACTAAATTTGCATCTAAAAGTCTTTTGGGGTCAGCTTGACCATATGCAGCAACCATACTTGGAGATCCACTTGTATACATTGATTGCTGAATATCAAAATCAAATTCATAATCAGTTTCACCAAAAACAACATGCATTTTTGGTTTAAAAAAAGTACCTCTGTAAAATTGACCCAATTCTGCTTTACCAAAACCACAAATTCCAAACTGTGGTTTATTTGGTGGTAATATATCGGTATCTCTAAAGCCCCTAACCCGAGCTGCGGGACTAAATAAATTTTTCGCGACATTTGTATTTGAATATCTTGCTATTCTTGGAAAATACTTAGGTGGTAAGCCAAGTGGTATTTTGGCACAACCAGCTCTACTGTACTGAGAACCCCATTCGGTGAATGCACAAATATATGTGCCAGGTCCGTAAACTGTTTTTAGCAGGTCAGTTCTTGTTGTGACCTTTTCGTCTTTATCTTTAGCAAGCATGATTGGAATATTAGGATAGACACCATCGACACCTTTTGAACAGTTATTATAAACTGTTCTAGCAAAAGCATGACATGCATAACATTGCTTCTGTGTGTTGGTTAAATATTGATACCCAGGATCATCTGTTTTTGGCATAAAATATTGATCGCATTGCATCAGGCCAGAATTGTCGCAAGTACAGTTTTTGCCTTTTGAATCACAATTACAGGCAGGATCTGGTGTTAAAGCAGCTGTGTTTGCAGTGGCTGGAGCTTTAATGCACTTACTACAAGGCGGTAAGGTTGAAGTTGAGCATTGACACATTTTTTCTGGATCACAAATATTATTTGTGTATGAATCTCTTTTTAAATAACAATTATTTGTAATATCGTATCCTTGGTCTTGTATAATTTCATCAGGATAACAACTCCCATTTGCTTGATTTTTATAAGGGCAGTTATTGTTAAACAAAGAATACATGTAACCAGCGCCATTAACTTCATAAGAATTGCCATGATCATGAGATTTTGTCTTGTCATAATCTGGTGACATATTTGCAGATATTCCGCTATTAAGTGACCCAATTTGAACTCTTTTTACTGTTACCGCACCTAAATATCCATTAAAATTATGAGTCGTTGTATTTTCTTGTAACTGTTTACAACTTTCTTGTATCCATAAAAACGCATCATAAGAGTTACAAACTGTAACAGAAGCAGTACCGTTGGCATCAATAATAGGATCTTTAACCCACCAAGACCCATAAACAACACCACCACGACAAGCACCTGTCTGACTACCGCAAGTTGCACCACCAAATGGCGACCAGAATTGAGTACCAAAA
>RGVD01000384.1 GCA_010027395.1 Bacteroidota bacterium | reverse complement strand
AAAGTGATGGAGATTTATCTTCAACAAGACGTGATTTTTTAAAGTATTTTGGATTTAGTATTTCAGCAGTTGCTTTGGCTGCTTGTAATACAACTCCCGTAAAAAATGCTATACCCTATATTGTTAAACCTGAAAATATTACTCCAGGTATTCCTAATTGGTATGCTACATCTTGTGGCGCTTGTGCCAGCGGATGTAGCATTTTGGTTAAAACCCGCGAAGGTCGTCCAGTAAAAATTGAAGGAAGTGATAATCCAAATGCATTTAATAAAGGTGGTGTTTGTGCTACAGGCCATGCTAGTTTACTAGGTTTGTATGATAATGAAAGACTTCGTGCACCTAAATCAGGTAATGCTGATGTTACATGGGATGCAGTTGATAAAGATATCAAAGGAGCTTTATCTTCTGCAAAAAATATCCGTTTAATTACTTCAACCCTTAATAGCCCAACCACCAAAAAAGCTATTGCTGAATTTACCGCAAAATATCCATCAACCAAAACCATTGCCTATGAAGCAGTTTCATATAATGGATTAATAGAAGCCAACAAACAAGCTTTTGGAAAAGCAGTTGTGCCTTCATACAAATTTGATAAAGCTAAAGTCATTGTAAGTTTTGGTGCTGATTTCTTAGGTACTTGGATTTCACCTGTTGAATTCACAAAACAATGGGTGGCTAATCGTAAGGCTGAAAATAAAACCATGAGTCGTCATATTCAGTTTGAGTCAAACCTTTCATTAACAGGCTCAAATGCTGATATGCGTTTCCCAATCCGCCCTTCTGCTGAAGGTGTTGTTTTGATTAGTTTATATAACAAAATTGCTGCTTTGGCTGGTGCGCCAACCTTAGCAACTGCTGGAAATATTGAATTGGCATTAAATGCCATTGAACTAACAGCAAAAGAATTATACAGTGCAAAAGGAAACTCAATTGTTGTTTCTGGATCAAATAATATCGATAACCAATTATTGGTAGCTGCTATTAATAGCCTATTGGGCAATATTGGTTCAACCATTGACATCGACAATCCCTCAAACCAAGCTGGTGGTGATGATGCTGCATTTGAAGCATTCGTTAACGAAATGAACAGTGGTTCAGTTGATGCAGTTATTTTTTATAATACAAACCCTGCATACAGTTACTACAATGCTGAAAAATTCAAAACTGGTTTGAAAAAAGTAGCATTGAGTATATCTACCAATGCATCTACTGACGAAACAGGTGAATTATGTAAATACCAAACTCCAGATAACCACTATTTGGAATCATGGGGTGATGCAGAACCTAAATCAGGTTATTTCGCGTTAACTCAGCCAACTATTAGCAATGTGTTCACAACACGTCAAGCTCAAACAAGTTTATTAACTTGGGCTGGAAACACAACTGACTACTACACTTATTTGAAGCAAAATTGGGTAGGTTCAGTAGTGGCTTCAGAATCTGACTTCAACCAAGCTTTGCATGATGGTTTTGTAAGAAAAGCTTCAGCTGAAGCAAAATCATACAGCAATGCAGCTGCATTAGCTGGAGTGGTTAATCCTGCTTACACGAGCTACAACAATGCTAAAGGCAAAACAGAATTAAAATTATACCAAAAAGTAGCTATTGGAGATGGAACACATGCAAACAACCCTTGGTTGCAAGAAATGCCTGATCCAATTTCAAAAGTTTGCTGGGATAATTATTTAGCCATCGGAAAAGTAACAGCCGATAAATATAAATTGAAAGATGGTGATGTTGC
>RGVD01000383.1 GCA_010027395.1 Bacteroidota bacterium | reverse complement strand
CTTTACCTATGCAAGCGGACAAGATGGCAATGCTGGCTGTAAGTTAGATGCTACTGGCGAATACGTGAAAATATGGTTCACTGATAAACCAGGTCCTTTAAGTTATTGGATTAAAAGTCAAACAATAAATGGTTTGCCATTTGTTGGTGGATTTGCTACCCAAGAATCTGCGGATGGCAATACTTGGACAGACTTGCACACATTTGACCCTACTAGCTTAAGTTCTGCTAACTTCACAAATTTTATTGACAATCCCAAGTCAACAAGCAGATATATCAGATTTTATTACAGTAATAAACAATCTGGCGCAAACGTAAACTTAGATAATATTACCCTTGCAAGCGCACCTGCATCACCTTTGGCTACCATCAATGTAAAGTTGGCTGGTGCTGATGTAGTAAATGGTAGTACTGCTTTGATTGGAAAAACAGCTAGCACGCAGTTTACCATTGAAAATAAATCAACAAGAGATACTTTGTATATCAAAGGAATGAACTTTTCGGGTGCTGCTGCTACAGATTATTCAGTGAGTGGTGCACCTCAGTATGTTTTGTCTGGTTCATCTGCTACCTTTAATGTTAATTTTTATACAACTGCCATAGGTTCAAGATTGGCTACTTTGGCGATTAGCAACTCAGATACTGAAAAAAATCCTTTCAACATTAAGTTGTATGGTATTGGCGGAAATTTGGCTACTGAGCCAACTGACAAACCAAACAATATTACTTTTGGTGGTGTTAAAGCCTATACTTATTTCGTAAATATAGTTCCATCTGCAAACAAGCCAGATAAATATTTGGTATTAAGAAAAAAGGGAGCTGCTGTAACTGAAGTGCCAGTGGATGGTCAAACCTATAGCAAAGGTGATAATATTGGTGATGCGCAAGTGGCTTATGTGGGTGCTGATACCACTTTCAAACCTACTTATGTCTTGGCTAATACTATGTACAACTACGCTGTATTTCCTTTCAATGGCCCTGCGGGTTTCGAAAATTATTTAACCACTAGTCCTATGGCTGGGGTTGTAACTACTACTGGTTCAAATGCTGGTAGTTACTATGCTAGTCTTGATCCAAGAAAGGCAAGTTTCTTAACAGAGCTTTCAGCTAAAATCAATACGCACGATACAATTTTTTACAGCAATTATACCACTACATTAATAAACAATTGGTTGGCTAAAGATACCACAGGTGGTAAGAAAGTCGTCTGAGCCATTTGTTTGGTGGAATGCATCAAGCTCAACAGGAACATTGACAAGAGAACATACCTACGCTCAAAGTTGGATGCCTAGCAATATGGATCCTAACACATGGCCGCAAGCGCCTAATGGAAAAGATTTCCCTGAGTATAATGATCAGCACCATTTGTTCCCTGCTGACCAAATCAATGCCAACCTAACTAGATCAAACAATGCTTTTGGTGAAGTGGTAACCCTTACCTCTACTTCTCCTTCAGGATATGGAAAATTAGGTAAAGATGTCAACAACAAAACAGTGTGGGAACCACGTGATGAACACAAAGGAGATTTAGCCCGTGCCTTGTTTTATATGGCCACTTGCTACAATGGTGCTTACAGCCAAAATTGGGGCTTAAGTGGTGGTAAATTTGCACAAGATACGGCTGTGTTAATGAAATGGCACCGACAAGATCCACCTAGTGAATTAGAAATAGCGCGTCATGAATACATTTCTTCGATTCAGAAAAACAGAAATCCATTTATTGATAATCCATTGTGGGTGTA
>RGVD01000382.1 GCA_010027395.1 Bacteroidota bacterium | reverse complement strand
ATATGAAATGTTTGAGCCAAGCGAAACCTTGGCAGAGGGCGAAATACTTTCATTAGAAGAAAAATTCTTGGCAGGACAAGGGCAAAACATAACCCCAAGCCGTTTTAGTAAAAATGCAAAAGCCCAACAAGAGATAAGCAAAAAAGTGCAAGATGAGTTGAAGAAAACAGCCAAAGTTTTGAATGTAGAAGGCTATTGCCGTATAGATGCTTTTGTGAAGATATTTGATAAGAACAAAGTGGAGGTCGTGATTATAGAGATTAACTCTTTACCAGGTATGACACCTGCTACAGCTATCTTTCACCAATGTGCATTGAATGGCTATAAACCTTATGAGTTTATTGACAAAATAATTGACTTTGGAACGGAGAGGATGGGGAAAGCTTAGGTTTTATTTCGTTCGTTGAAAACACCGACCGCAGTCAGAAAATTTCAATACTCGGTCAGCCTGGAAATTCCCGACATCATAGTAAGTTGACCCATTTTTTTGTTTTTGATTTCCAAATCATACATTTGAATTAATTCGTTCCTAATATGAAATATTACCTTTTTATAATTATATTTTGCTTTATTGGCATTATTTGTTCTGCCCAAACGGATCAAGTGTATCTTAGAAATGCACATATAAATGAGATGAAGAAAGATTTTCTGGGTGCGATAAAAGATTATTCCAAAGCAATTGAATTGGCGCCTAAAAATGCTGAAACTTATCGTTCGAGAGGAAGTTGTAAAAGTGAATTAAAAGACTATTACGGGGCAATTACCGATTATTCCAAGGCTATCGAATTGGAACCGAAATATGCGTATGGTTATCGTGTGAGAGGAAGTTGTAAAGAAAAATTAGAAGACTATTATGGAGCAATTACCGATTATTCTAAGTCTATTGAATTGGAACCTGATTATTCCCTTGGTTATATATTCCGAGGAGACGGGAAATTTTTCTTAAAAGATTATTATGGGGCTATTGCCGATTATTCCAAAGCTATTGAATTAAATCCTAATGACGAGGATTATTTTCGTTGCAGAGGTACTGCGAAATATTTATTAAAAAATTATTATGAGGCAATTGCTGATTTTACAAAAGCAATTGACTTGAATCCTAAATTTGCATACGCATATTATTTGCGAGGAAGTTGTAAAAGTGAATTAAAAGATAATTATGGAGCAATTGCCGATTTTAGCAAAGCAATTGAATTGGCGCCTGAAGATGCGGAAACTTATCGTGTGAGAGGAAGTTGTAAAAGTAAATTAAAAGACAATTATGGAGCAATTGCCGATTTTAGCAAAGCAATTGAATTAAAAACGGAAGATGTGAGTGTTTATTTTAATAGGGGACTTTCAAAATTTAAGATAGAAGAATATCAAGATGCAATAATGGATTTTAGTAAATTTATTGAAAAAAAGCCTGATTATGTTGATGCATACTTGGCTAGAGGTTCAGCAAAATCAATGTTAATTGACCACCGTGGGGCAATATTGGATTTTACTAAGGTTATTGAATTGAATCCAAAAAATTCTCATGCTTATATTCAAAGAGGTTTAAGCAAAATAATTTTAAATGATAATATTGGTGGCTGCTTAGATTTTAGTAAGGCTGGGGAATTAGGAGATAAAGAGGCATATGAGAATATCAAGGAATATTGTAAATAACAGTTTTTGTAACCCAGCTCTTTCAAGTGTTAAGCGAAGCGTCACTTGGAAGGATAAATAATAAAAGTTTGTAACTTTCTAACCCATTATGCCCTTGTTG
>RGVD01000381.1 GCA_010027395.1 Bacteroidota bacterium | reverse complement strand
TGGCTAAAAAAGAAATATAAAAATGGGACTCGTACATGCGAATATTAGCTTAAGTAATCCAAGACTACCCAATCTAAATAAGATTGAGGTGCTTTCTTTGGTTGATTCGGGTGCATTTACGCTTTGTATCCCCGAGCATGTGAAAATACAATTGCAGTTGGAGGAATTGGAAAAGCGAGAAGTAACTCTAGCAGATGGAAAGAAACAATTGGTTCCCTTTGTTGGTCCTATTGAATGACATTTACAGGTGCTTTGGTTTTAGGAAATATGGTTTTATTAGGTGCAATACCCATGGAAGATTTAGATGTGATTATTCATCCATTGAAACAGAAATTGATGGTTAATCCTGAAAGTCCAAACATTGCAACAGGGTTGGTAATATAAATAGTAAAAATATTGCCTCATTTTACTCAGTGAAATCTGAGTAATCTGTGGCTAAAAAAGAAATATAAATGGCAAAAGTAACAATAGACGGAATAGAAATTGAAGTACCTGAGGGAACTACTATTTTGCAAGCTGCCCGCTTGATTGGTCCAGAGGTGGCGCCACCAGCTATGTGCTATCATAGCAAACTAAAAACCAGCGGAGGCTATTGCCGTACCTGCTTGGTAGAGGTTACCAAAGGATCAGAGAAAGACCCTAGACCTATGCCGAAATTAGTTCCAAGTTGCCGTACCACTGTAATGGATGGTATGGAAGTGGGAAATAAATCAAGCGCTAAAGTGGTTGAAGCACGCAAAGGAGTGGTTGAATTTTTATTGTTAAACCACCCTTTGGATTGCCCAATTTGCGACCAAGCCGGGGAATGTCATCTTCAAGACTTGTCTTATGAAAATGGTACAGCTAAAACCCGCACTGATTTTGAGCGTAGAACATTTAACAAAATAGATATCGGTTCTAAAATCCAATTACACATGACGCGCTGCATCCTTTGCTATCGTTGTGTTAAAGTGGCTGACCAAATTACTGATAAACGTGTTCATGGTGTATTAAATAGGGGAGAAGCAAGTGAAATTTCTACCTATATCGAAAATGTAATTGAAAACGATTTTAGTGGAAATGTAACCGATAAGACTTTTAGGTTTAAAAGCCGTGTATGGTTTACAAAACCTATGCAAGCGCACAGAGATTGTGATAAATGTTCTGGTAAAGTAAATTTATGGTTTAAAGGCGAGGAAGTGTTGAGGGTTACAGGTAGAAAAGACCAGTGGGGTGAAGTTGAGGAATTTATTTGTAATACTTGTCGCTTTGATAAGAAAAAAACAAGTGATTGGACAGTTGAAAAACCTGCTCCAATTAATCACCATTCGGTTATTTCTGCCAATCATTACGAGGTATTTGTTAAACCAACTGAATTTAAATTAAATGTTGTTAAACCTTTATCAATTGAGGAGAAAGCAAACTAATGACACTGATACTATTTAAGACTTTGCTCATCCTTATCATATTTTTGATAAGTCTTGGTATTGCAGCTTACTCCACCTATGGAGAAAGAAAAATTGCTGCTTTCTTGCAAGATAGGATTGGTCCTGATAGAGCAGGTCCTTTCGGAATATTGCAGCCTATTGCTGACGGGGTGAAAATGTTTTTGAAAGAAGAAATTATTCCCAATGTTTCCAACAAGTGGCTGTTTATCTTAGGTCCATGTATTTTTATGGTAACTGCTTTAATGACAAGTGCAGTTATTCCTTGGGGATTGCCTCTGGAAATTAGTGGTGTAAAATATAACCTTCAAGTAGCGGATATTAATA
>RGVD01000039.1 GCA_010027395.1 Bacteroidota bacterium | reverse complement strand
ATAAAGGCCAAAAAGCGTTTGTCCTTGGTTTGGTATTCGTAATTTGATATGGCCATAGCCTTGATAGCATTAGATGCCACATACTCTTTGCAAAGCTTATTGCTCATGTATTTGGGAAACTCTATAATTGGATAAATAGGATAATCTTTTCCTAAATACATATCCAATCCAATACCAATAATGGTATCATAAGTAATATTAGCAAAGCCAAACTCTGAAACAAAACTTACAAAATAGGGCACCTTGTTTTTAGGAAACTCCTTTTTATAGTTTTTCATGGCCTCTGTTAATTGGGCTTCTATAGGTTCCAAATCAGTATACACACTGTCTACATCATGTTTTAAATGCATTAAGCTAGGGTGATGAATAAACTCGGTAAGTTCCTTGCTATGAAGGGTATCCTCTCTATTTTCAGGTATTTCTAAAATATCATTACAGAAACCAAAGTAAAATTCTTTGTATTTATTCGCCATCATCATAAAATGAGGGGCACCTTCTCCCGAGAACAAATCACGCTCAAAGCGGTGTATCTTAATATTTGTTTCTTCGGCTGTATTGGTTTTAGTATTATCACTACAAGCTACCAACAATAAGATGAAAACATAAATGAAGGTTTTGTAAGCGTATTTTATAAATTTGTCCATATTTTTTATTTCTCAAATGTATGACTAGAAATTATGTAATGTTAATTGCCTTGGCAATAATGAGTATTTCAAATGGTTTTTCACAAAAAATCAGCGATGAAAATAAATATGAATTTGGATTGCGTATAGCTCCCAATATCAGTTGGGTTACTCCAGATAGCAAAAGTATTGATGCCAATGGCATTAGCTTGGATTGGAATTATGGATTCACGGTTTCAAGATATATCAATGAAAGATACGCCTTTGGAACAGAAATAAATGTGGTGAATGTTACATCTAAATTTAAGTTTAACAATAACGTTTATTTATATAAAAGTGATGCTGTAAAAGGTAATACAGGTGATTTAAGCATGACCTACAACCTACGTTATTTGCAAATTCCTATTTTGTTTAAAATGAGAACCAATCCAATTAATGGAGGTAAGCTAAGGGTTTATGGAGAGTTTGGAATGGGATTAGGTTTATTAATCCGCAGCAAAATTGATGTGAGTTCAAGTGTAGTAAAAGTGGATAATATGGATGCCCAAAACCCTGATGCGGCTGATAATTTTTATATCAAGGCTGATATAACAACAGATAATAACGATGCTTATGAAAAAAAAGTTAGCTTCTTTAATCCTTCATTTATTATAGGTGGTGGGATTCAATATGATTTATTTTCAAACACAAAAGTATATACAGGTTTGCGATACAATGGAGGTTTGGTGGATATGCTTTATGAAGACAAGTGGGCAGCTACCAATAGTTTCACTTCGCTTAGCTTTGGTATTATTTTCTAATTTCTGTTTGAATAACTCTTTCAATTTATTGCATTGAAAATAGCTTTAGCACAACTCAATTATCACACAGGTAATTTCGAGCATAATACTTCTAAAATGATTGAGGCTTTGAACAAAGCCAAAAGCAATGGAGTAGATTTAATCGTTTTTTCCGAATTGGCAGTTTGCGGCTATCCTGCCCGCGACTTCCTCGAGTTTAAAGATTTCATTGAGCTTTGCAGAGAAAACGTGGAGAAAATAGCCAGTCATTGTGTGGATGGAATAGCAGCCATAGTGGGTTCACCAAGGGTAAACCCAGTGGTTGAGGGTAAAGACTTATTCAACTCAGCTTACTTCTTAGCTGAAGGAAAAGTGAAACACATAACAGATAAAACACTATTGCCTAACTATGATGTGTTTGATGAGTACAGATATTTTGAGCCCAATAGACAGTTCAATGTAATTGAATATAAAGGTAGCAAAATAGCGCTAACCATCTGCGAAGACCTTTGGAATTTGAATGAAAATCCGCTGTACATCCAAACTCCCATGGATGAGTTAATCAAACAAAATCCTGATTTTATTATCAATATAGCGGCTTCGCCTTTTAGCAAAACGCAAATTCAAACCAGACAAGAAGTACTGCTAAACAATGCACTTAAATACCATTTACCTGTGTTGTATGTAAACCATATTGGTGGGCAAACCCACATGATTTTTGACGGTGGCAGTTGTATCACAAACGCGGAAGGAAAATTAATTGCAGAGGCCAAATATTTTGAAGAAGATATTCTTGAATGCGAAATGCGAAATGGTAAATGTGACATTCTAAATAACCTTGTCATCTCGAGCGGAGTCGAGAGAGAGACTGAAGTAGCAGAGCTATATTCAAAATTTCATAACATCGAATCTGCATTGGTACTTGGTGTAAGAGAGTATTTTCACAAATTAGGATTTAGTAAAGCCATCCTTGGTTTATCTGGTGGAATTGATTCTGCATTGGTGCTCTATCTTGCTTCCAAAGCCTTGGGACCAGAAAATGTAAAAGCACTTTTATTGCCTTCTGAATTTTCTTCCGATCATTCTATTAGCGATTCGGTAGCACTTGCCAATAATCTTGGTGTATCATACGAAACCATCTCTATTGAAAACACTTTTAATGCGTTGCAAAATACTTTAGCACCTTACTTCAAAGATACACCTTTTGGTTTAACGGAGGAGAATATGCAATCGCGTTCGCGAGGTATTATTTTGATGGCCATGAGCAATAAGTTCGGCTATATCTTACTAAACACCACAAACAAAAGTGAGTTGGCTGTTGGCTATGGCACCTTATATGGAGATATGTGTGGCGGCTTATCTGTGATTGGGGATTTGTATAAAACAGAAGTCTTTGAATTGTGCAAGCATATCAACCGTGATAAAGAAATTATTCCAAATAATATATTAACCAAAGAACCTTCGGCTGAGCTAAGACCTAATCAAAAAGATTCAGATTCATTACCTGATTATGAAATCTTAGATAAGATATTATTCTTGTATGTTGAAGAGCGCAAAGGACCAAAAGAAATCATTTCAGCAGGCTTTGATGAGGCTTTGGTAAAACGAATACTTCGCATGGTAAACATGAATGAATGGAAACGTTGGCAAGCACCTCCTGTTATTCGTATCTCGAGCAAGGCTTTTGGATATGGAAGAAGGGTGCCGATAGCAGGTAAATACCTTAACTAGAATATATTTTTTTTCCGCAAAGACACAAAGAATATACAACGCAAAGTTCACAAAGGGGATTCGTTATTGGTAGTTAATTGATTCAAAATTTCATGTCACCCTAAGCGGAGTCGAATGGGTGAACTCAACTTTCAAATGATGCTCATTTAACCACAGAGACACAGAGAATATACAGCAAAGAGATCACAGAGAGGATTCGACAATTCGTTATTTATTAATTTGTAAATCCATACCTTGCGGGCTTGAGTCATTTGTATAATTGTATTTCCTAATGCCACCTGCCTTGCTCCTTAATCCTAAAAAATTAGTATTTCTCCACCTTACTCCTAAATATCTTAAGCATTTGATTTTTGGTATGTTCTGTAAATTTGGAATTAAAGATGAGCTTGTATTGTTTACCCATTTCTATTGAATCATAGATTTTAACTTTGATGCTTCGTGTGTGAAAAATAGCAATCAATTCATTTTTATAAAACACCATCAAAATACGAGGCGTTTCAGATTGACTGATGAAATCAGGTTCGGTGATGAGGTAGGATACATAATCATTTTCTTCATAGAACTTTTTAAACCCAAAATGATTTAAAAACAATTGAAAAGTGTCAATCTTGGCATTCTTTTGGGTTTGCAATAAAATCTTGCTTAGCTCCAATTCGGGTATTGATAAGGCATCAATACAGTCTTTTTCTAAGTAGCCATATATCATCACATATACCTGAGAATCGTTTTCGTATATACTTTTGGTTGGTGTAAAGTCAATAGTGGCAGTGGCTAGCACCTTTCCTGAGCTGTCTCTTAACTTGGCATTGCGATAAATCTGCACATCATCATACATATTCCTTTTCTTTACCCAAGCTTTTACAGCCACCCTTGCCCAAGAGACATTTACATCCACCGATTCAAAATAAGTATTGGGATTGAGTTCAAGAAAATTTCGTCCATTGACCGCATCTTTCAAGCTACAATGGCCTGGATTGCGCTCTGCATTTGCTTTTTGACAGACAAATAAGAAAGCAAAGATTAGAAGAAAATGATAATATGAATTTCTTTTATTTAGCAAGTTTGTGTTTGATAAACTGAAACACCACAGGCAACAATGATGCCGCAACGATGCCCAATACCACTTTTTCGAAATTGTGTTGTATCCACTCGTTGCTACCTAAGAAATAGCCAGCCAAGGTGATTGAGCCAACCCAAAGAATAGCACCCATAATACAATACGAGATATAACGTGTGTATTGCATGCTACCAATACCTGCCACAAAAGGGGCAAAGGTACGCACAATCGGAACGAAGCGCGCTAAGATGATGGTTTTTGATCCATGCTTTTCATAGAAAGATTCTGTTTTTTCAAGGTATTCTTTTTTGATGGTAAATATGCCAAACAATTTTCCACCCTCCCCTTTTTTAGCTAAATAACGTCCGATAAAGTAATTGGTATTATCACCCAACAAGGCAGCAATAATTAATAATATGATGATGGCAAAAACATTTAGATTGTTGTCTGCATTACCAGCCAAAACACCTGCAGTAAACAACAAAGAATCACCCGGAAGTAAAGGCAATATTACCAAACCAGTTTCGCAAAACACAATTAAAAACAGCAAGGCATATAGCCACATGCCATGATTGCTCACAAATTGCTCTAAAAACCCTTTGGTATTGGTAAGTAATTCCTTTAATATTTCTAATAATTCCATGCTATTATTTTTATTTGCAATGTTAATTGATAGCCACTTAGAAAAAAACTAATTTGTTAACAGCATTTTGACAGAACACTACATCAATATACATACACATAGAAAAGCCTGTTATGCTGATGAGATAGCTGTCAGAAATGCTTATCACAGGCCTACTGATTTGAAGTACCCCGTTTCGTGTGGACTGCATCCTTGGCTAATTGATAGGTGTTATAGCCTCGAATGGATGAAAGCTATTGAGCAAAGCTTAAATCAAGAAAATGTTTGGGCCATTGGTGAATGCGGCTTAGACAAAGCCATTAAAACAGATCTAGAACTTCAAAAAAGTATACTTCAAGTGCATGTAAATTGGGCAGAAAAAATGGGTAAGCCACTCATAATTCATTGTGTAAGGGCCTATAATGAATTGCTTCCTTTTATAAAAAACAGCCAAGCCATATTTCTATTACATGGGTATAAAGGCAGCGAGGAACAGAGCAAGCAGTTGCTTAAATTTGACAATGTGTTTTTCTCCTTTGGCAAACGTTTATTTCAAGCTGATGAGGGCTACCTAAAAAGCATCAAAACCATTCCTTTAGAAAGAACGCTATTGGAAACGGACAATTCAAACTACAACATAAAAGAGATTTATAAGCAATATGCTTTGTATAAAGAGATGGATGAAGAGGTGATAAAAAAGCAATTGTACATTACATTCGCAGACATTTTTAAATTAAACTTGACATAAAATATGAAGGAAGTTAAGCCTTGGATGGGCCGCACAGAGTTACTATTAGGCCCTGATAAATTGCACAAGCTGGTTAATTCAAATGTATTGGTGGTTGGCCTTGGCGGTGTGGGTGGCATTGCAGCCGAAATGATTGCCCGCAGTGGTGTAGGTAAAATGACCATTGTAGATGCAGATACTGTTGACCCAACCAATAGAAACCGACAATTGGCTGCACTTAGCAGCACAGAGCAAAAAATAAAAGCCGAGGTTTTAGGCCAACGATTGTTAGACATTAATCCTGACCTAGATTTAACCGTTCTGCCTATTTACATCAAGGACGAAATGACTGAGAAGATTGTGGAAGAAGGTAATTTTGATTATGCCCTTGATTGTATCGACACTTTATCGCCAAAGGTATATTTCATAAAAGCTTGTATGGATAGAAATGTGCCTATCATTAGTTCAATGGGTGCAGGCTCCAAGGTTGATCCAACTCAATTACGCGTGGCTGATATTAGTGAAAGTTACAATTGTCATTTGGCCAAATATGTGCGTAAATACTTACACAGATTGGGCATTTATAAAGGCTTAAAAGTGGTATTTTCACCTGAAGAAGCCAAACCACAATACCAAGTTGTAAGAACTCCCAACGATACCAAAAAGAAATCTGTAGTGGGAACCATCAGCTATATGCCAACGGTTTTTGGCTGCACGGTAGCTTCAGTTGCCATCAGGGATTTGTATGATAGGGTTTAATGGTTGCTAATTTGACTTGAATTCATTTGCCTCCCAATTCAAGGATAACAACAATTTCATTCTATTTAATTTAAAAATCAAAATATATCGCCCCCATTTCTTTACAAAATTTTCTATCTAATATTTCCTTTATTTGAAAAAACACTTTCAAATGGACAGTCCAAATGCTTCTGGCATTTGAATTGACTTAGAAAGAGACTTTAGATTTGCAATAGGACTTATGGAAAACGATAATTATTTGATAACATCTATGTTACATGATGATGCGGGGGAGCCGGATTTTATTTCGCTATTAAGCGAAGAACAAGAAGAAGAGATAAATAAGGAAGATTTGCCAGAAAGTCTGCCAATATTACCGCTGAAAAACACAGTGCTTTTTCCGGGTGTTGTCATACCTATCACAGTCGGAAGAGATAAATCAATTCGCTTGATTAGAGATGCCAATAAAGGAGATAAAACCATCGGTACTGTTGCCCAACTAGACCAACAAGTAGAAGACCCTCAAGAGGCGGACATGTTTAAAGTAGGAACAGTGGCCAAAATCATTCGAATGATTAAAATGCCTGATGGCAGCACTACAGCTATTCTTCAAGGAAAACGTAGATTTAGATTAGGCGAAGTAATAAGCACTGAGCCTTACATCAAAGCCAAAATACACGAATTTGAAAACAATAATTCAGCTGAAGACAAGGAAACCATTGCTTTAATGGATACCATAAAAGACACGGCTTCAGCAATTATTGAGTTAAATCCATACCTACCTTCAGAGGCCATCAGTGCGGTAAAAAGCATCAAGAGTCCAGAATACTTGCTCAACTTTGTGTCGTCAAACATGAATGCCGAAAGCAAAGTGAAGCAGCAAATGCTCGAAATTGTGGATTTGAAAATGCGTGCCATGATGTTAATTGAGGAATTGAACAAGGAGAAGCATATGCTTGAATTGAAAAACCAAATTCAAAGCAAAGTGCGTGGTGATATGGACAAACAGCAACGAGAGTTCTTTCTTCAACAACAAATTAGAGCCATTCAAGAGGAATTGGGTGGCGACTCACCTGAACGTGATATCGAAAACCTAGCTATAGCTGCAAAGGCAAAAAACTGGGATAAAAACGTTTCGGATTCTTTCAATAAAGAGCTTGAAAAGCTGCGCAGAATTAATCCAATGGCACCTGATTACTCGATGCAAATTAGCTATATGCAATTATTGCTCGACTTGCCTTGGAATGACGTAACCACTGATAATTTCGACTTAGCAGAAGCAGAAAACATATTAAATGAAGACCATTTTGGACTTGAAAAGATAAAACAACGTATCCTTGAATACCTTGCGGTACTTAAGCTTAAAGGCGATATGAAAAGCCCTATTCTATGTCTATACGGACCTCCGGGTGTAGGTAAAACAAGTTTGGGTAAATCGGTTGCAAAAGCCTTAGGTCGCAAGTATGCACGTATTGCCTTAGGTGGTTTGCATGATGAAAGTGAAGTACGCGGACATCGTAGAACTTACATTGGCGCTATGCCTGGACGTATCATCCAAAATTTAAAAAAGGTAAAAACAAACAATCCTGTCTTTGTATTAGACGAAATTGATAAAATACAAACGAGTTTCCGTGGCGATCCTTCAAGTGCTTTATTAGAGGTACTAGATCCTGAACAAAATGCTAGTTTCTACGATAACTATGTAGAAATTGAGTATGATTTGTCGAAGGTGATGTTCATTGCCACTGCCAATAATTTAGATACCATACAACCTGCATTGCTTGATAGGATGGAGATTATTGAAATCAATGGATATACCATGGAAGAAAAGGTTCAAATAGCTAAAAAATATTTGATTCCTAAACAAAAAACCAATCATGGTTTAGCTGAAAAGGATTTTGATTTATCTGATGCGGCTATTGAAAAAATCATTGAAGGCTATACCCGTGAAAGCGGTGTAAGAGCCCTTGAAAAACAAATAGCAAGCGTTTCCAGACATATAGCCAAGGAAAAAGTTAGCAAGAAAAAAATCAAGAAGAAACTAAGTCCTGAAGACATTAAGATTATTTTAGGCGTTGAAAGAGTTGAGAAAGAAATTTACCAAGGTAATGAAGTGGCTGGTGTAGTTACTGGTTTAGCATGGACAAGTGTGGGTGGTGAAATACTATTTGTAGAAAGTAGTTTGATTAGAGGAAAAGGCAAGCTTACGCTTACCGGTCACTTAGGAGATGTCATGAAAGAATCTGCTGTAACGGCCCTTACTTTCTTGAAAGCCAATGCCCAATATTTGGATATTGATGAACGTGCTTTTGATGCATTCGACATTCATATCCATGTGCCTGCGGGGGCTGTGCCAAAGGACGGACCATCTGCGGGTATCACCATGTTGACATCATTGGCCTCTGCCTTCACCCAAAGAAAAATCAAGCCTAAATTGGCCATGACAGGTGAGATTACCTTACGTGGTAAAGTATTGCCAATTGGAGGTGTAAAGGAAAAGATTTTAGCAGCAAAACGTGCAGGTATTACTGATATCATTTTATGTGAAGCCAATCGCAAAGATGTAAGTGAAATCAATATGTCTTACCTTGGAGATTTAAATTTCCATTACGTAAAAAACATGCTTGAAGTATTGGATATTGCCTTGCTAGAAGAAAAAGTAGAGAAGCCTGTTGACCTTACTATCAAAGAAGAAAAGAAAGACAAATAAAGGTATGAATGAAACGTTCGTTGAGCGAAGCCGAAATGGCCTTTCGACTTCGCTCAACGACCATTAAACAGTGTTTATTTGATATTTTGAATAATCTGTAATATACAATTCTAAAAAAGTTTTCATTTTCACCTTTGCAAAAACACCTCTCACATAATTTTTGAAATGTTTAGCAGAATTTAATAGAGACCTTTTGACTTTTGAATTAAGTTTGTCAACTCAAAAATACAAAATTCCTTTGACAAAAGTTTTCCCGAAAACTTAGTCACCGTGGGTATTTTATTCCGATTACATTTACAATTAAATATAACCAAATAGACGATTTTATATAAATGGCAGGTCCAAGACACAATAGCAATGGCTCCAGTAAACCCGAAGTTGAAAAAGCTAAAATCACCAAAGAATCCTTAAGTCAAGCATTAAAACTTTTCAACTATTTAAAACCTTATCGCAGCAAGTTTATCTTGGCATTGATATTCATTGCCCTTTCGGCATTCACCACAATGCTCTTTCCTTTTCTTTTAGGTAAGATGATTGATGCAGCTTCACCTGGTGCAAAGCTTAGTTTACCGCAAAGTGCAAGCAGTTTTGGCTTTGATATCAAAACCATTCAGTGGAGTTTAAACACCATCATCCTCCTAATTTTTGCTCAATTAAGTGTGCAGATGATCTTCTCTTTCATGCGCATTTATTTGCTAACTGAAGTGGGCGAAAAATCACTGGCTGATATGCGAAAAGATTTGTACAGCAAGCTTCTTAGCATGCCTATGAGTTTTTATACAGAGCAGCGTGTGGGTGAATTAAGCAGCCGTATTTCATCCGATTTATCGCAAATTCAAGATGCCATTTCATTCACGTTGGCTGAATTCCTGAGGGGTATTTTCACCCTCATGATTGGTCTATCTTTCATCTTTGTTATTTCTACCAAACTTGCTTTGGTTATGCTATCTATTGTGCCTTTGGTGGCAGTGGTAGCAGTGGTTTTCGGAATGAAAATTCGTAAGATGAGCCGTAAGGCACAAGACCAATTAGCTGATAGTGGCAATATTGTAAACGAAACTTTTTCTGGAATATCAGTAGTAAAAGCATTTACCAGCGAAGCGCAAGAAATTGCACGTTACCGCAAAAGCATATTTTCAGTGGTTGATACCGCTATCAGCAATGCCCGATACCGCGGGGCATTTGTGAGCATGATGATATTTAGTGTGTTTGGAACCATTGCTTTTGTCATGTGGTATGGTGCTAACATGATTAACCAAGGACTATTAAGCACAGGTGATTTAACCATGTTTGTTATCTTCTCGGGTTTTGTAGGTGGCACTTTTGCTGGCTTTGCAGATATGTTTAGCCAATTGCAAAAAACACTTGGAGCAACTCAACGCGTAAGAGAAATATTAAGAGAAACAGGCGAAGATGTATCGCTTGAAATAATAGAAGTAAGTAATGAAAATCTTGTTAAAGGAAATGTAAGTTTTGAAAATATTGCCTTTCATTACCCAAGCAGAACCGATGTACAAGTATTGAAAAACTTGAGCATGAGTGCCAAGTCTGGAGAACAAATAGCCATAGTGGGCCCAAGTGGCGCAGGTAAAAGTACCATTGCTTCCCTCCTACTACAGTTTTATAAACCAACAGCAGGCGATATTATGTTTGATGATAAAAAGGCAAGTGATATTCCGTTGAGTCAATTGCGCAAACAAATGGCTTATGTGCCGCAAGATGTGATGTTGTTTGGTGGCAGTATCAAAGAAAATATTGCTTATGGTAAACCCAACGCAACTGATGATGAAATTATACAAGCAGCTATCAAAGCAAATGCGCATGAGTTTATCAATAAGTTTCCTGAAGCCTATGATACGATAGTGGGTGAAAGAGGTGTTAAACTGAGTGGTGGCCAAAGACAAAGGGTTGCAATAGCCCGAGCTATTCTTAAAAACCCTGCTATTTTGATATTAGATGAAGCCACCAGTTCATTGGATAGCGAAAGCGAACAATTGGTACAAGAAGCCTTAGAAAATTTGATGAAAAACAGAACCTCTTTTGTGATTGCTCACCGACTATCAACCATTAAAAATGCCGATAAAATAGTAGTGATAGACAAAGGAACGGTGCAGGAGCAAGGCTCACACGAACAATTGATGCAAATGCCAAATGGACTCTATAAAAAATTGGTTGATATGCAATGGGAATGGAAAAGTTAGTCTAGGAAGGATTTTAGGATAAATTGGGTATTAAATAATAAGACAAAACCAAGGAAGAGATTGTGCTAATTCTAAATTAAATTTAAACAATTTAAAATTTCAGAAAACTAAGATT
The DNA here is from genome assembly GCA_010027395.1 of Bacteroidota bacterium. GTDB lineage: Bacteria > Bacteroidota > Bacteroidia > UKL13-3 > UKL13-3 > RGVD01. Next base: position 3,943 of record RGVD01000039.1, on the reverse strand, counting down.
TTCTAGGACTTATTTTACTCTTTTGATTCTTGTTCATATGTAGGATTAACTATGGTTGGGTAGTAAATTGTTCTTTTTTTGTAATCAAAGTATTGACCACCGGGATGTTGAGGAGAGCCAAACCAATCAAGATTTAACCAACATTTGCCGTCATCATCAATCCAATAGTTTATTTTAAATTGGTCAGTACCATACAATTCATTTATCTCATCAACAATCCCCAAACTATTCGTAGAGTTAGCGAAGCGATCTACGAATTTGCAATGAACGGCATTGTCTCTGACACGGGTTAATATGAACAAGTTACAAAATATTATTACATTTTAAATCCATATTCTCTATACTTTGGCTTGGCTTCAGAGTATTGATAGTTGTGAATACAAGAAACATACATGCCAAAGTCGTGAACCAGCCTAAGGGACTTATCCTGAAAAAGTATACATAGGCTTAACTCTATCAAATAAAAAAGGCCATCTTATGATAGCCTCTTTGTGTAAAATATTTTGTATTAGATTTATTTCTTACATTTCTCTATTCACATCCCATTGCTCCATATAATCTGCTACTTTGCGCAAGAAACTTCCACCCAAAGAACCATCTACCACACGGTGATCATAACTTAGTGACAAGAACATCATATGACGGATAGCAATTACATCACCATGCTCTGTTTCTAATACAGCAGGTTTCTTCTTGATAGCGCCCGTAGCCATAATAGCCACTTGTGGTTGATTGATAATGGGTGTACCCATGATCCTGAAATCTCATCAGGTTTCAATTGGTTAGCACGTGCACGGTTAGCATAATCATTTACCGATTTGGTTAAACCCAATAGGTTCATTCCATCTGCGTTTTTGATTACTGGAACAATTAAGTTACCACTAGGCAATGCTGCTGCCATGCCAATATTAATAGCCTTACGCTTGATGATATTTGTACCATCAACCGATACATTAATCATTGGATAATCCTTAATGGCTTTCACCACACACTCAATAAATATGGGTGTAAAGGTCATTTTTTCACCTTCACGTTTTTCAACTACCTTTTTCATTTTATCTCTCCAAATAACCATATTGGTAACATCTGCCTCAACAAAACTTGTCACATGCGGACTTGTATGTTTACTCATGACCATGTGATCAGCAATAAGCTTACGCATTCTATCCATTTCTATCACCTCATCACCACCACTCAGACTAATGCTTTGTTTAGCAGGAGCAGGCGCAGACGTTTTGGGTGCTTCAACCACTTGAGGAGTTGTTTTATGTTCAACTACGTGAGAAGCAGGTGCTATTGATACACTCACTTGAGGAGCAACAGGCGCTATAGGCGCACCTGAACGGTTGGCCACAAAGTTCAAAATATCTCTTTTGGTAACACGACCTTCATTGCCACTACCAGGAATGGTTTCCAACTCAGACATGCTCACTTTTTCTTCACGTGCGATGTTTAATACCAGTGGAGAATAGAATCTATTGCCACCCATGACAGGCGCAGCGTGGGTGCTAGCAGCCACAACTGTATTTTCGATATGAGCAACGGCCTCATTAACGGGTGCTTCAACTACAGGTGCAGCGGGAGCTGCAACTGCCACAGCAGAGCCTTCCATATCGATAATGGCAATAACTGCATTCACAGCTACTACATCACCTTCTTTAAAAAGTATTTGATTCAATACCCCACCTTTTGGAGAAGGAACCTCTGAATCTACTTTATCAGTAGCAATTTCTAATACCGTTTCGTCAGCGGCAATCTTATCGCCTACATTTTTCGTCCAACGGATGATGGTAGCTTCAGCAATACTCTCGCCCATTTTAGGCATTACTAATTGAAAATCGCTCATTTCTATTTAGTTAATTGTTTTTTAGTGTTATTTTAAAAGGCTTGTTTAAGTTGAAATATGAAAAGCACTTTACATTGACAAAAATATTATTTTGATTGAGTTTGCCAACTAATAATATGAATGTTTTTAATCTTTTTGGAAAGCCTTATTTTATTTACTGCTTTCTACTGCCATGATGAATATGTCCTCCATGCTAGGTATCACCTCATTAAATGAAAGTACTTCATTGTTTTGCATAAACTCAAGCAATGCTTTATTTGAGTTAGCTCCTTCATTCATTTTGATAATGGATTCATAAACAGACTCAGCTCTGACTTGTGTATTAAGTTGTTCAAATGACTGGGGTATGCCATCAAAAGCTTTTTTATGAACCACTGAGAACTTGTTTTGCTTGTATTTATTTTTTACTTCACTCACTGCGCCATTAAGCACTACGTGTGATTTATTAATGAGGGCAATGTGATCACAAAGTTGCTCTACCGAATCCATACGGTGTGTTGAGAAGATGATACTTGCTCCTTTTTTCTTTAATTGGGTAATCTCTTCCACTAATAACTGCGCATTGATTGGATCAAAACCAGAGAAGGGTTCATCCAAAATAATCAACTTAGGTTCATGAAGCACTGTTGCAATAAACTGTACCTTCTGTTGCATACCTTTAGAAAGCTCTTCTACCTTCTTCCCTAACCAGCTTTGTATTTCAAATTTATCAATCCAATATTTCAGTTTTTGTCTGGCATCTCTAATGTTCAAACCTTTAAGCTCCGCAAAATAAAGTAACTGCTCCCCTACTTTCATTTTTTTATACAAGCCACGTTCTTCAGGCAAATAACCCATTTCAAAAATATGTTTGGCTTGCAATTTTTCTCCAGCAAAATACACTTCTCCCGAATCGGCTTGAACTATTTGTGTGAGAATGCGTATCAGTGATGTTTTACCTGCACCGTTTGGACCTAATAAGCCAAATATGCTTTGCTCAGGAATTTCAATACTAACATCATGTAAAGCAACATGATTGGTATATGATTTATGAATATGTTCAGCCTTTAAAATCATGAATGAGGATATTTATCGTACGAATATAATTTTTAAACACATACATATACAAATAATTAAGTGTACCCATTCTTGAAAAAACTGGCCTTGTAAAATCAGCTAAACATTTATATTTACAGCCAAATTATGAGATTTTTTCAACACTTTGGGGGGTACATATTGTTTCTAAGTACCGTTTTCAGCAAGCCTGAAAAATGGAAAATACTTTGGAAACAAATCATCATTGAGGCCAACAATATTGGCGTAGGTTCATTTAATATAGTTTCTTTAATTTCAGGTTTTACAGGTGCAGTATCTACCATCCAAATTGGATATCAATTGGTAAGTGGATTGGTTCCTGAATACTTAATTGGTAGAATTGTTCGTGATTCAAATATTCTTGAATTCTCCCCTACAATTACATGTTTAGTTTTAGCTGGAAAAGTGGGTTCCAACATTTCATCTGAAATAGGTACCATGAAAGTAACTGAGCAAGTGGATGCTTTAGAGATAATGGGTGTTAATTCTTCTAGCTATGTGGCTTTGGCCAAAATCATTGCAGGCTTTTTTACCATTCCCGCTTTGGTTGTATATGCCATGATGTTGAGTTTATTGGGAGGCGCTATTTCAGGGCATTTATCAGGAATTATTAGTGTGGATTTTTATGTAAAAGGCTTACGCTCCGATTTTGAAGCATATTCAGTTATCTTCTGTATGGTAAAAGCCTTCACTTTTGCTTTTTTAATCACATCTGTTTCATCATACCAAGGCTATCGAACAGAAGGTGGAGCTTTGGAAGTAGGTGAAAGCAGCACCAAAGCGGTAGTATATAGCTGTATGGCTATCATTTTCTTCGACTATATCATTTCACAATTAATGCTTTTTAGATAAAATGATTGAGGTAAAAAACATCAACAAAACATTTGGCGAAAAGCATGTATTGAAAAACATCAGTGCCAATTTCGAGAAAGGAAAATGCAATTTTATCATTGGAGCAAGTGGTGGTGGAAAATCTGTATTGATGAAATGCATGGTGGGATTGCTTAAACCCGAATCAGGTGA
>RGVD01000380.1 GCA_010027395.1 Bacteroidota bacterium | reverse complement strand
TTTTACCCGCTGAATATGTTCCTCCCAAAGAATTAGTCACTGAAGTCCATTCGCCATCACTAGGTATGTGCCAACCTTTGGGAGCTAATCCTCTTGGGTCATTTACAGCATACCAATTATACAATTTGCCATAAAGTGTACCATTGGAAGTGTCATTATCATAATAACACCAAGCTGGTTGTTTATTAATTCCTGCAAATTTCCATTCCTCTTCTGTTTTTGCTTCTGGTATTAGGTCGCCATTACGAAATTTATCTATAAATAGGTTTTCGCTCATCCATATTTGTTTACCTATAGTAACTTCCAAGTAAGTAGCATTTTCTTGTCTTAAATCACCACATCTTGAAAATAATAATGTGGTTATTATTGTAAAAGTTATAATTAATCGTACTTTTTTCATTATTTATAGACTATTAAATTTGAAATAATTTTTCAAAGTCTTTGCGCTTTCTCTTGTGAAATTTAATACTTACAAATTGAACTTGCAAACAATAATTTTTTTCGCCATTTATGCCCTTGTTGGTTTTGTGTATAGGGTTATTGGTAGGGTTCACCAATAAGCAAATTTAAAGCAATAAACAAGCCTACTCAAACTTCTTGGCAATTGCTTTGTTAACTTAGTTATGAAAACAGTTTATTTCATTACAATTGCTCTAGTGGCATTGGTTTTTATTTCCTTTAAAGCAGCGCCTTTGTTCATGTCAAAAGTACCACAACAAATTTATACGGTGCTTGGTAACCAAAACCAAGTGGAGTTTCGTTATTATCCATCTGCTATTATGGCTTCGGTGGTAACACCCGATACCACTTATGAAAAGGCTTCAAGCAAAAGTTTTAGAACCTTGGCAGGGTATATTTTTGGTGGCAATCAATCAAATGAAAAGATTGCAATGACGGCACCCGTTCGTATGGACATGAGCACAGATAAAACTACCATGAGCTTTGTTATGCCTGAGGGTTATACTTTGAGTAATTTACCAAAACCTCAGTCGAGTCAAGTGATACTGGGTGTTTCAGCACCTGAGTATGTTGCAGTGATTCGCTTTGGTGGTTGGGCATCCGATACCAAAATTGCTGATATGCGCAAGGAATTGAGCGAGCGTTTGGCGCAGCTACATATTTCGCATCAAAATAATTTTCGCTACTTGGGTTACAATGCACCTTGGGATGTAGTAAACAGAAGAAACGAAATGATAGTAAGCATCGATTCTGTTTCGGTACCAAAGACTCAAAAATAGTATTTCACTTTTTCAGTCCAAGCTTGGTGTATTGGGCCATTCGTGATTTGCAATCCCGAATAAAATAGCTATGGATTTGTAATCCACTTATAGAATTTTATTTTGTATCAAGATAGACTTGGTTTGTGAGGACACAAGCCAAGGACAAATTCTTATAGGTCTATAAACAAAAAAATCCCGAAACTTTCGCTTCGGGATTTTGTATTAGTTTAGATGAAAATTATTTCAATTTGAATTCCTTTTTCACTTTATCTACCATGTCTAATTTTTCCCATGTAAATAATTCTACTTTCATGGTTTTGGATTTTCCATCAGGCGATTTGAAGGTTTTTGAAATTACTTCATTTTTTCTACCCATGTGGCCATAAGCAGCAGTTTCGCTGTAGATAGGGTTACGTAACTTCAAACGAGTTTCGATACCATAAGGAGTCATATCAAATAATTTAGATACTTTTTTAGCGATGTCTCCATCAGACATTTTTACTTTAGAAGTACCATACGTATTAATGTAGATACCCATAGGATCTTTAAC
>RGVD01000379.1 GCA_010027395.1 Bacteroidota bacterium | reverse complement strand
ATTAGCAACAGTTCATTGGCACATGCTTCAATGGTTGAACCAGTAGTAATCACATCATCCACCAAAAGAATGTGTTTGTTCTTCAACAGCTCGAGTTGGGTAACACTAAAAATGCTTTCTACATTTTGCCACCTATCAAATCGGGATTTCTTGGTCTGGGTTTCGGTGGCTATATTTCGTATGATACAATTTGATAGGTTTTCAATTTGCAGTGATTCTGCTAATCCTTTGGCAAATAATTCACTTTGGTTATAACCCCGTTTGCGCAATTTACTTATATGAAGTGGAATGGCCATCACAGCTTCTATCTTTTCATTAACAATGGTTTCTTGCAATTGGTTTCCATATAGCAGGCCAATGTGTTCGGCTAGTTCTGTATTGCCCTTGTATTTTAATTGGTGTAACATGCGTTGAACCGAACCCCCTTTTTTAAAATAGACAAAGGCAAAGGCACGATTTAATTGGGTTCTTCCCCAAAATATTTTTTCTAATAGATTGCCTTTTTCAAGGTGGAAATTTGTCAATGGTAGGTCTAAATCACAAGCTGTACAAATATGTTTCTCTGCAATGAGCAAACTGCCATTGCACAACACACACAAACGAGGATAGAACAAATTAACTATGCCTTGAAACATAAAAAATAATTTTTAAACCTCTCCTTCCCATTTGGCAACAACATAAGTTGCCATACAATTTCCAATTACATTTACTGATGTTCTTGCCATGTCCATCAAGGCGTCCACAGCCAGAATAGCAAAGGCTTTTTGAGGATCTAAACCTAAAGAAGACACCGTTGAAACCAATATCAAAAAGCTTGCACCCCTTACACCTGCTACACCTTTGCTGGTTAACATCAATATCAAACAAGTACCTATTTGCTGACCAAGCGTTAAATCAATACCACTGGCTTGTGCTACAAAAACAGAAGCTAAACTTAAATACAAGGGTTGGCAAAACAAAAGCCACAATACGTCTTGGTATGCCCATCTTTTCAAGGTTCTCCATAGCTAAAGGCAGGGCTGCTTCAGAACTAGCCGTAGCAAAGGCAAGTGATACAGGTTCGGTAATGGCATCAATAAATTTCTTAAAGGGTATTTTAACTATCAAACCAATGGGAACAATCACAAACAAAACAAACACAATTAAAGCCACATAGAGTGTTAATACCAATAAAAGTAAATTCTTTAAAACCCCAAGGCCCATGCTTGCCACCGAATAGGCCATTGCACCACCAACAGCCAAAGGCGCAGCATACATTACTATATCTGTAAATTTAAACATCACCTCGCTAAGACTTGATGTGAAATTTAAGATGGGTTTTTTCTTATCTTCTTTCTTAATCAAGCTAACGGCTATGCCGAACAAAATGCTAAACACCACCACTTGCAACACTTGGTTTTCAACAATGGATTTAGCAATGTTTTCTGGAAAAATATCAAGGATCACATCATGCTCTTGCTTTTGAGATAATAGTTTATTTGCCCTTTCTATTTGGGCATCTTGGGCTTGCAATTGCACCCCAAAACCCGCACCTGATAAATTGATAGCAGCCAATCCAATAAACAAAGCAATGGTAGTTACTACTTCAAAATAGATAATGGATTTTAAACCCATTCGACCTACTTCTTTCAGGTTTGAATGTCCCGCAATACCATACACCAATGTGGCAAATAATAGAGGGGCAATGATGGTCTTAATCATACGTAGAAAAATATCGCTCGATATTTTAAATGAATACAACACCGATTTAAAAGAAATGCCCAAACCCTG
>RGVD01000378.1 GCA_010027395.1 Bacteroidota bacterium | reverse complement strand
TTAACAGAAGATCCGCATTATTATTCAAAACTAAAAACATCTGGATTAGCTGATGAGCTACAAAAAGCAAAACAGACGATTCAAAAATTAGAAAAAAGATGTTGGGAAGGATATCAACCAGTGCCAGGTAAGAAGCCTTATTCTAAGGGATCTTGTGTTAAAAAAGCAATTTCTGCTTCAGCTATGGAAAGTGGAGAATACAAAGGCGAGAAGCTAGACGCCCAACACCATAACAGACTTGGCAAAGAATATCGTGAGATGGCACGTCAAGCTATTGCAAAAGGTGACAAGCAGTCTGCTGCCAAGCATCAAGCAAAATCTTTATTTCATTTTTCTAAAGCTGAAGAAATGGGATACAAACCACCAGAAGATTGATAACATGAAATTAAATGAAGCGAATAATAAATGAAAAGAAGTGATAAACTTGCTCATTTACTGACCTCCATGCTTGCAGATTTTGGTGCAAGCTGGAAGTTTATTTTTCTTTTCTTTTTCATTGTTTTTGTTTGGGTGGTATGGAATGTTTTGCCATCAACTAAACAATATCATTTTGATGAATATCCATTTATTTTTTTAAATCTAGCAATGTCTGTTATGGCGGCTGTACAAGCACCAGTTGTTATGATGGCTAGTCATCATCAGGCAAAAAAAGATAAAAAACAAATCGAAGAAATTTCACAAAATTTGAAAAAAATTCTAGACGAAAATGATAAATAATTCATTGACAGTATTTGCCAGTGAATTCATCAACAAGCCGCAACCGATCACATGAATTTGTATTTCGGATAAGCATCAAAGTTAACCAAGAAATTTGGTCGCATTCAAGCGTGACTGTATTACACACATAAATTTCTTTTGTATTTTGATTAATAGCAACTAACTGATTGCCACATACTTGTTGAGCAATAACACACATAGACATAAACCAAATAAATTTCATTATTCGCCCTTTCCGCCAGTGAAGCTATTAAAGTTTCTAGCCGCTAAATCGTTAAGATCATAGTTCAGGAACTTAGCCAGCCGTTTACCTTCTTCTCGTTTATCGAACGAAGACAAAAACTTTTCATACAACGGCAACAAATAAAACAGAACTTCTGTGGGAAGCTCAGCGCGAAATTGATAATCAATAAATTCTACGGGGATTACTTGAGCAATGCGTTTGATTTTGTGGGTTTTGAATACACGCATAGTATCAAAACACACTGCGTACTCAAATTCCGAAATGGTATGAACATGCATCATTGTAAACCTCCGCGCTTCTAACTTTAGCGTCCCGAACTACCAAATCCACCAGAACCACGATCATCCTTGGATTTGATTTGCTCCTCGGAAACTTCTTGAATATAAAATCCAGAATGAAATGGATTAGGAATGAGCTGCGCCACCCTGTCTAAATGTTTAATAGTGATTGGCTCGCTTGAGTTGTTCACAATGACAACTGATAAGACTCCAGTGTAATTATTGTCAATAGTTCGGCAACATACGTCTAAACCAAGCACCCCCATACTAGAGCGTACATCCCAGATCCATACAGTCTCGTCAGGGAATACGCATCTGGTTCCTGTGGATAACTTAACCACTTGATGCGGAATAATTTGAATCGGTTCGTCTGTGCCAAACGTATCAATAAGATCAACGTAAAAATCAAATCCACCGTCTTGTGGTCGTTTTTTGAACGGCGCTTTAGATGTTGGTTTTGCATAGACAAGCACTGGTGTTTGTGGCGTAGAGGCCGCGATCTTTGTAAGATTTTCAAGTTGCATTGATTAT
>RGVD01000377.1 GCA_010027395.1 Bacteroidota bacterium | reverse complement strand
ATACATTGGGTTGTTTTTTTTAGCAAGTGCCTTTGCTGCCATTGGTATTTTTTCATCAGCAGTTAGCGATAACCAAATTGTATCCTTCATTCTTTCAATGTTTTTATGTTATTGTTTTTATAACGTATTCGACTTGTTTGCCGATTTTAAATTGCTTGGTTCTTATGATAGCATTGTAGCATCTTTAGGTATCAACAGTCATTATCAATCTATCAGTCGTGGTGTTATTGACTCCCGTGATGTGCTCTATTTTGTAAGTTTAATTCTTGCCTTTGTGTGGGCAACTAAAATGGTGTTTGGAAGCAGAAAATGGTAACGATGAAGAAGAAAAGTATTAAATATCAAAGTATAACAGAACTCCTATTGGTATTGGCTATAATCGTATTGGCCAATCTTATTTTATCCAATTATTTCTTTAGGATAGATTTAACCAAAGAGAAAAGATTTAAGCTTTCTAAATCAAGTATTGCGCTTGCCGAAAAAGTGAATCAAACCATGTTTGTAAAAGTGTATCTCGAAGGCGAATTTCCTTCAGGATTCAAGCGTTTGCGCCAATCAACCAAAGAAATGTTGGATGAATTTAGGGTGTATTCAAACAACAATATTCAATACGAATTTATCGATCCTTTTAAAGATGCAGATGAAAAGAAATCAAATGACATCATACAAGAATTAGGCTCTAAAGGTTTGCAACCAACCAATGTGCAAATAAAACGTGATGATGAATTCTCTCAGAAAATCATCGTTCCTGGTGCTATCTTTTTTTACAACGGTCGAGAGTTTGCAGTTAATTTATTAAAAAGCCAATTTGGTGCAGCTCCAGAAGAAACCATCAATTCATCTATTGAGTTAATGGAATATGAGTTTGCCAATGTATTGCGAAAAGCCACAGAAAAAAGCGTAAAGAAAATCGGATTTATTCATGGACATGGTGAGTTGGATAAATGGGATATAGCAGAAGCTAAGCGTGAATTAGAGCAATACTATACCATAGAAGATGTAGATTTGAGTATTCAAGTTCCTGAAAAATTGAAAGAGTACGCAGGTATTATCATTGCCCGCCCTACCTTACCTGTAAACGATTTCAATAAATTTAAAATTGACCAATACATCATGAATGGTGGTAAAGTATTGTGGTTGGTTGAAACGCAATTGGCTGAAATGGATAGCTTATACAGCCGTAATATGTATGTTACACCTGGCTACCCTCACGGACTTGAAGAAATGTTGTTTAGCTATGGAGCAAGGGTGAATCAAAATATTGTGCAAGATCTTCAATGCAATGGTATTCCTGTGTTAAGTGGCATGAGCAATGGAACACCTCAACAAAAGATTTTACCTTGGATGTTTTATCCTGTTATCTCTCCAAGTACTGACCACCCGATAGTTAAAAATATTGACCCTATTTGGCATCAGTTTACAGCATCCATAGATACTACTGGAAATAAAAATGTGAAGAAAACGGTCTTACTTCAAAGCTCAGAGTATTCAAGGGCCGTGAATGCACCCGTAAGAGTAGATTTGACCATTGCTCGCTTAAACCCTGAGCCAGCCTTGTTCAGAGGTAAGGGCGATCATATCACTGCGGTATTATTGGAAGGCGCTTTTAACTCAACCTATCGCTATAGGTATGATGCAAGCAAGCAACCTACCTTGGCATTTAAAGACCATGTAGATAATAACAAAATGATAGTGGTAGCAGATGGTGATGTAATAAGAAATCAGTATAAAAAATCAACAGGTGAAGTTTTTCCTTTGGGTTATGATAGG
>RGVD01000376.1 GCA_010027395.1 Bacteroidota bacterium | reverse complement strand
TGGCTCGCTTGGCACCCAAGCCCGACCCAAGGTGTTTGCCTGCGGTTGGTGTTATCACCAACCGATTCTCTTTAAATTACATCTCTGTAATCAGTTAAAAAATCAAAAGGATTATTTTGTCCTATATAAAATGCTGCTGAGGAATATTTATAGTTTTCGGCTGATGATGATAAATTCCAATTTTTGCTGATGGGATTATTATGTATATAATTTAACTTTTGCTCTACTACATTTCTGTTATAAAGTTTTGAACTATATGGTCTCCGCTCCCAAAACTAATATTGACGGTCATTCGCATTGCTTTCAAAAAAAGGTAACACATTAGGTTGATTTTTTAATAAGTCGAATTTTATTTGTTGAGCTACATATTTCATAAAATCTCTTTGTACATTCTTCAACTCGTGTGCTTCGTTTATTGACCAAATTATATGCACATGATTAGGCATAATAACAAATCCATATATGCAAACACGCTTGTTTTCAATTAAATACTTCAAACTATTGCATACTATTTGTTTATACTTATCCGGCAGTAATAGCTTTTGCCAATTTAGGATTGTTGCAGTGAAAAACTATAGGTGGTTTTGCATGGGAGTTATTACAAATCTAATTATTTTTGGAAATTAGCGGTTGGTGATAACACCAACCGCAGGCAATCATTGCAGGCCTTTACCTAACCGCATTGCATTTACCCCTTATTTCAACTAAAATTGAAGCCATAATCAGCCTAGCATGAAGTTTAAAATCGACTTTGACATAGAACCTTTGCCATCCAAAATCAGCTGAAAATATTGCCGCTAAGCTATCTGAGAATAAGTTTAAAATATACTCAAACCCCAATGGTATTGTATTCAATCCCATCAGTATTTTCAATACCTTAGGGCTTTTATGTGATGATAAAAACTATGATGAAAATGCCTTGCTTCAGTCGGATGATATATGGTATTCTTTTCATCACCACAGTGTCATTAAGGCGCAAAGCAAAGAAGAACTGTTAAGCAATATTCATGCAATTAATAAAGAGGCTAGGCAAGCCTTAATGCAAGTCAAACAACTTGTTATTACTATGGGGTCGGCATGGGTGTATGAACATTTATCTAATCATGAAATAGTGGCCAATTGCCATAAGCTGCCTCAATCTCAATTTCAAAAAAGGCTGCTATCTGTGGCTGAAATAGTAGAGGCTTTCAATGGCATTTACCCCAAAATTAAAAAGCTAAACCCTAGTATAAACATCCTACTAACGGTTAGTCCAGTTAAATATTTACGAGACGGCATCATAGAAAATAACCTGAGTAAATCCACCTTACTTTTGGCTGCGGATGCTATTTGTAAAACACATTCTTTGGACTATTTCCCAGCCTTTGAAATTGTGAATGACGAATTGCGCGACTATCGCTTTTATGCAGAAGATATGGCGCACCCTAATGAAACGGCCATACAATATGTATGGGAAAGCTTTGTGAGCGCTTGTGTAAGTGAAGAGTCCAAACTATTGATGCTTCAATTGGATGAAATAAGGAAAGCCTATCATCATCGCCCTTTTAATGAGGAAAGTGCGCAGTACCAAAAATTCAAAAAACTGTTTTTACAAAGGACACAAGATCTTCAAAACAAGCACCCTTATCTGAGTTTAGAAGCCGAAATTTCGTATTTTTCAGTTTGACAATCAAATTGATAAAATTTGGGCATTATTTGTTAATGGTAAAAAAGTAAGAAAGACTATTTTGCAGCCATGGAAAATTTTGTGGTTTCTGCTCGTAAGTATCGTCCGTCAAGTTTTGA
>RGVD01000375.1 GCA_010027395.1 Bacteroidota bacterium | reverse complement strand
ATAATAGCCCTACCATAATCTTGTAATGCAGCTGCAAAAATTTCACTTGCCGAGGCACTGAATCTATTCACTAACACTGCCACAGGACCATCCCATAACACCTCGCTATCTCTGTCTTCTTCTACTTTCGTATAGTCATTAGCGTCTTTTACTTGCACCACAGGGCCCTTTTTAATAAATAGACCCGTTAATTCTATAGCCTCCTGTAATGAGCCTCCACCATTGTTTCTCAAATCAATGATTAAACCATTTATTTTCTCACCCTTAAGTGAATCTAATAAGCGTCTCACATCTCTTGTAGTACTTTTAAAATTTCTATCACCACGCTGAGCAGCGGCAAAATCAAGGTAGAAGGTGGGTATATTAATGATACCGTATTTATTTTTTACTCCATTATGTTTAAACTCCTTAATACTACATTTTGATGCTTGATCTTCCAACACAATTTTGTCTCTTACAATCTCAATTATCCTTGTCTTACTATCAGTAGCATCATGCGGGATTATTTCAAGTCTAACAGTTGTTCCTTTTTTACCACGAATCAAGGCTACCACATCATCAATTCTCCAATCAAGAATATTCACCATTTCTCCATCTTTACCTTGCCCCACAGCTACTATCTTATCATTAGCCGAAATTTTCTTGCTTTTGTCAGCAGGTCCACCTTTCACAACTTCTCTTACTTTAGTATATTCATTCTCTGTTTGTAGGGTAGCACCTATACCTTCTAAATTCAAACTCATTTGCATATTGAAATCCTCCGCCATGCGAGGTGAGAAGTAATTGGTATGAGGATCTGCTATTTCAGTTAATGCATTTACATAAAAACTAAAAACATCCTCGTTTTTAGTCTTGCTCATTTGTTTTAATAGATTGGTATAACGCTTTTTAATAATGTCAACACACACTGTATCGCTCTTACCATCTGCTTTTAAGCTTAACACTTCATATTTAATTTTACGTTTCCACAACTCGTCTATCTCCTTTGTGTTCGATACATAGGTAGCTTTTTCTCTATTGGTTTGAAAAGAATCTATTTTACTAAAGTCCATTCCAGGCTTCAATAAGTCCAAAGCAAACTTAATTCTTTCTTCAGCCTTGTGTTGGTATACATTATATATGTCAAACCCAGCATTACAATTTCCTTGAACCAAGTCCTCATCTAATTGATTCCTGTATTTTTCAAACGAAGCGCTATCAGATTTAGTAAAATATACCTTCAGCGGATCAAGATGGTTGAAGTAATTATCTAATAACTGTCCCGATAGTTTGTCATCTATGGCAACCTTTCCATAATGGTAAGCATTTAATGATTGTCCAATTATTTGAAAAGAAAATGTATGCTGACTTTCTGGGCTAAAGGTTTTCAATGTAATGGTGCTATCATTTTGTGAATAGCCCTTTAGAATGGTAGTTAAGAGTAATAGTAAAGCAAAAGACTTTTTCATGTATATATATAGGTACTGTTTTATATGCAGCGAAAATAAACAATAGCGCATTACTAGGAAGTGTTTTTTATAAAAGTCTTTAAATAGGCTATAAACGGTCATTTGGCATACAAAAGCATATAACACACTAATAAATAATCACTTTGAGCATAAAATGCCTAAACTATTAGTAAAATTGAGCTTTTACACACGATGCCCATTTTTTTAGAAATGAAAAAATAACCGCTAAGTATACAGCATATTACGATTATTTTGTAAGGTAGTACTTTACTTTCTTAAGAATACACCTACATTTGCATCCCCTTAACGATAAGAAAAAGGGAAAAGTTCTTTAAATGTTGA
>RGVD01000374.1 GCA_010027395.1 Bacteroidota bacterium | reverse complement strand
ATTTTTATTTGCAAATTTTAAAATCGTGTTCTATTCGTTAATAGCTAACTAAAAAAAATAACCAAATAGAGGGAGCTAAAATGAGTCAGCAAAATCAAAATAATAACAATCAAGGTCAGCGTAATGCTCAAGGTCAACAATCAGACCAACATGGTAAACATGGTCAGCAAGACAGAGGAAATCGCACAAATCCGGGGCAAAACAAAGATCAAGTGCATGGACGTGACCAACATGATAAACATGGTCAAAGCCAAGGCAGAAAAGATGAAGGCAGCCGCAACCGTTAATTAACATTTCATATCAATAACAGATCTCCTAGTTAGCGCGCCTTATCACTAGGAGATCTTCACAAAATTTGACCATCCCTCCCTACGTGCTGCGCATAAAGCGCGCTACTACGTAGGGGCAACATCTCTCCAATCACCACATACCGCGTTTTATACCTGAGTGCTCCCCTCATAATGAGGGGATATTAAAAGTTGGTAGTGCATGAAGATATATGATCAAATAGTTTTGCGAAAAATTACGATCAGGATATCTCATGCACATAAAGCGATTTTTACATAATTTGTTATCAAGCACCATTCATGGAAAACGATTAAATACTCTTAATTTATTAATCAATGCCTTAATCAGCGAAAAAAAGCTGTCGTTAACTCAGTTAGGACGAGCATTAAAAAATAAAGCCCAAGAAAAGAATAATATAAAACGTTGCGATCGATTTTTAGGAAATAAAAAGCTGCATGAAGAGCGATTCTCGATATACCAAAAGGCGGCTGACCGGTTAATTGGTAACAACGCCCGCCCTGTTCTTCTGGTCGATTGGAGCCATGTGCCTAATACCACGAGTTATTTTCTTAGAGCCTCATTAGTTGCTAAAGGTCGTTCGTTATCAATTTATGAAGCGGTATTTTCTCGTCAATATGAGAACAGTGATAAAGCCCACCAATTATTTTTACAGAATTTAAAGCAAGTCCTACCTAAGACATGCCGTCCAATTTTAGTGACAGATGCGGGTTTTTATAATTCCTGGTTTCGTTTGGTGTTAAAGGAAGGTTGGGATTATGTGGGTCGTATTCGAGGCAATGTTTGTTATCGATTGGACGCTAATACTCACTGGGAATATTATTGCGATTCAATAGGAAAAGCGAGAGAACAAGGACAATATCTTGGCCACGGCACTGTTTCTAAAACAGATCCTATAGAAACCTCTCTTTACTTAATAAAGCTATCTAGAAAAGAACGTATTCGTCTTAATAAATATAAAAAGAAAGGTCTAAGCAAAAATGACAAGGTATACTCAAAATCAGCCAATGAACCTTGGCTTTTAGCAAGTTCTTTAGACAACCAAACATCCTTTGACCCGTTTAAAATCTATTACAGTCGTATGCAAATAGAGCAAAATTTTCGCGACTTAAAATCATCTCAATACGGCTTCAGCTTTGAACATGCTTACTCAAAATCAATAGAACGAATTCAAGTGTTACTAATGATTGCTATGTTGGCTACTTTAATCGTTTATTTAACTGGCTTCATTGCTGAAAATAAAAAATGGCATCTCAATTTTCAGGCTAATACATCAAAAAAAAAACGAATCCTATCATTGTTCTATCTCGGATGTCGTATCTTAAAAAAGAAGTTTAGGCATAGAATTAATTATGATAAAGCCATAAAGACCCTACAAATAGAGTTACTATTTGTAGGGCAAACATTATGAGGGGATCCCCCAGGCTTTATGCGCGGTACCTATATGGGCCCGCACACTAATCAAAATGTTATGTATTTTCATTTCA
>RGVD01000373.1 GCA_010027395.1 Bacteroidota bacterium | reverse complement strand
TCAGTTAATGAATTTTTAACACCATATAAATATTGTTCTAAACTATTTTTAGATTCTTGTGTTTCCTTATATTTTAAATCTTCATCTTTATATTTTTCTGCTTCATTAACCATACGCTCAATATCTTCCTTAGATAATCTGCTGCCATCATTTGTAATACTTATCTTCTCCTTTTTGCCTGTACTCTTTTCACATGCACTTACTAATAAAATACCATTTGCATCTAAATCATAATCAACTACAATTTCAAGTGTTCCTCTTCTTGCAGGAGGTAATTCTTGTAACATAAATGTACCAAGTACATTGCAATCTTTAGAACGTGATCTCTCTCCTTCAAGAACTTTAATTTCACATTGTTGTTGATTGTCTGATGAATTGCTAAATGTTTGTGATTTTTTACATGGAATTTGCGTATTTCTTGGAATTAATACATGATTCATTGTTCCTTGTACTTCAATACCAATTGATAATGGTGTTACATCTAACAATAAAATAGAATCAGTCTTTGCATCACCATTTCCACCTAAAATAGCAGCCTGAACCGCCGCACCATATGCAACTGCCTCATCGGGGTTAATATTCTTACAAAGTTCTTTACCATTAAAATAATCACTAAGCATTTTCTGCACTTTTGGGATACGAGTTGAACCACCCACTAAAACAATTTCATGAACTTCTCCTTTTGAAACTTTTGCATCTGCTAAAACTCTATCAACTGGTTCTAATGCATCTCTAAATAAATCAGCACACAATTCTTCAAATTTAGCACGGGTAAGAGAAATATTACAATCTTTACCATCTACTAATGAATCAATTTCAATTGATGTTGATGTTGTTGATGATAATACTCTTTTGGCTTTTTCACATGCACTTTTAATACGTCTACTTGCTCTACCATTTTCCTTCAATTTAGATACTGTATACTCTTTGTTTTTTTTAACAAATTCACTCATTACATAATCTGTTAATCTATTATCCATGTCTTCACCACCTAAATGACTATTTCCTGCTGTTGCTTGAACCTCAAATACACCATCATCAATTGTTAATAGGGACACGTCGTGAGTACCACCACCAAAATCAAAAATTAATACATTGCGTTCTCCATTATTTTGCTTGTCTAATCCATATGCAATTGCGGCTGCAGTTGGCTCATTAATTACACGTAAAACATTTAAACCAGCAATTGCACCTGCATCTTTTGTTGCCTGGCGTTGTTCATTATTAAAATATGCTGGACATGTAATAACACAATTCTTCATTTCATGTCCAGTATATGTTTCAACAGTTTCTTTCATTTTGCCTAAAACCATCGCTGAAATTTCTTCAGGTGAAAAAGTTTTTGGTTCTCCTTTTACGGTTGCATGAATAACACATCCACCTGTACTCTTATTTTCTTCAACTTTATAAGGATAAGTTTTAATCTCTTGCTGAACAACTGGATCAGTAAACTTTCTTCCAATAATTCTTTTAACATCAAATAATGTATTCAATACATTTCCAGATGCTTGACTTTTTGCTGCATCACCAATTAACCTTTCTCCTTCATCTGTAAATGCAACCCATGAAGGCATTACACGCGAACCTTGATCATTTGCAATGATTTCAACGCGTCCATCCGAATATATACCAGTGCATGAATATGTTGTACCGAGATCAATTCCAAAGCTTGTTAATTTACTTGACATGTTTATAAATATTATTACCCATATTACTTTATATTATTTTTAATAAATATGTTATAAAAAAATATCATACATTTTTAACTAATTTAATAATATCTTCATTTGTTCTAATTGT
>RGVD01000372.1 GCA_010027395.1 Bacteroidota bacterium | reverse complement strand
CTGAAAAATTTTAGAGAAAGGTTTGAGCAACAAAGTAAATAATCGGGGTTTCATCTGGTTAATTTTCCAGGCTTTTCTGTCTTCGATATTAGCCTTCAACCTATTGCCCATACTGCGGTTACTGGCCCCTCCTACCCGCATTTTAATAAAATATTTAGGCAGGTAACAAATTTGGATATTGTGTTTTAAAATAAAGCGCAGCATCAACTCATAGTCGGCAGCAAATTTCAATTCGGTATTAAAGGCACCATATTTTTGGTAAACTGTGCGTTTGGCAAAAAAGGCAGGGTGTGGTGGCATCCATCCATAATAAAAGCTATCTGGCTTATAGATACCTGCATTCCACGTGCGGATAATCTTGTCTTTGTTGTTATTACTTACATAATACAAATTGCTATACACGGCATCGCATTGTTGTTGTTCAAAAGCCTCTACCACCTGAGAAATTACAAAACGATTCACATAAAAATCGTCAGAGTGCAATAGAGCAATTACCTCACCTGAAGCCATGGCAATGCCTTTGTTTAAGGCATAATACACGCCTTTGTCTTTTTCGCTAATAAACTTGTCAATTTTATCTCTATACGATTGCACAAGTTCAATGGTACCATCCGTTGAACCACCATCCACAATGATGTATTCAATATCGGCATGCGTTTGACCCAATACCGATTCAATGGCATCACTTAGATACTTGCGGTTTGACAATACGGCTGTGATGATGGATACTTTCAAGGATTTATTTCAATAGGTTATTAATGGTATTACGAGTTGGGTCGAACAACCAACCCCATTTATTAAAATAGTAAAAGGCCGATTGGATATGGTATTTGAGCAATTTATAGTTTTTGTATGAGCCCTTTTCGTAATGATGAATGATGCTGGCAGCGGGATAATACATAGTTTTGTATTGGCTGTTTATCCTTCTGCTAAGGTCGGTATCTTCAAGGTACATAAAGAAATTTTCATCAAACAAACCCACTGTTTTCAAGGCTTCGCATCGTATAAACATAAAGCAGCCCGAAAGGTTAGGTATCTCCATACTCATTGAAAAGTCTTTAAACTTCAATTCATAAGCATCTAAACGGGCTTGAAATAGCGGCTTTAAAAAGCTAGGAATAAACCTACGCATGATTAAATCAAAGGGAGTAGGTATTTGCTTACACAGATATTGGGTTTCGCCATTTGGGTAAAGTACCTTAGGCATTAACAAGCCAACATTTTGTTGTTGGTTCATATAGTCCACGCAGGTTAATACTGCCTTCAATGTCACCTCTATATCTGGATTCAGAATGATGTGATAGGCACTAGCATCAAGCGTTTTGCGGAGCGCTATATTATGGGCTTTGCCATAGCCCAAGTTGGCATTGTTAAAAATATACTGGACTTTATTGCTATTAAAATAGGCCGCATCAAAGCGGCTTATGGGAGAATTATCAATGATATAAATATCAGAAACAATGTAGGCATGCTTCAGTTCTGTTATTACTTTATCAATCATTTCGGCATGATGATTATAAATAACGATGGAACAAGTGACACTTCCTTTCATTAGACCTGAGAAACCTTTTTAAATACCCCGTAGATGCAGTATTGACTCATTTTATTGCTAACAAAATCAGACTTGAAAAATAAGGGAGGATAAAGATATTTTACATTTTTGAAGCCACATCTAAGCAAGAGCTCATTCATCTCTTTTTCTTCATAAAACTTCTTATGATCGCTATCCATTGTATATCCTTTCTTTCCGGGAACCCCAATAACCAAAATCCCATTTACCTTAAGGATTCTGTTGATTTCATTTATTGTAATTTCTGGAGATATTA
>RGVD01000371.1 GCA_010027395.1 Bacteroidota bacterium | reverse complement strand
TAAACCCCTTTTTACTATCAAAATGGAAAATTTCTGGACTAGAAAAATTCTGTGATCTTAAGTAGTGTGCTATTTCAATGAATGGATCAATGCTACAATATGTAGGAGGACAATCCATCAGAATGTAGGATCTGTCATCGCTTTCCTTAATCCGATAGTATGAGCGAAGACCTGCATCCCCTTGCAGCGGTATGCAGCTTTGAAACCCCTTATAAAAGTAGTTTTGCAAAAACTCTTCTAAATCAGTTTTTCTGAAAGATACCGCAGAAACCATATAATTATTCGCAATCATCCCTTGACTAACATAAAAGATAGTGGTATTAGTTTTGCTAAAACATGGATTTTAGCGGGATGTTGGAAATTATCAAGAAGATTTTGTTTGATTGCCTATTACAACTCTTTAATTTTAAAGAGGGGTTAGTAATAATGCTTATACTATCTTGGATACAACAAATACCTTCTTTCTATTGGATTCCTATTCTACTTGGCACTTGTGTTTTATATTTGCATTTTATAAAACTTATGGAGCATTTCATCAAATCACCTTTAAAAATAATTTATGAAAATGGTAAATATAATGACCAGCTTATAAAGCTAGATCGTTATGAACATCCCAGTAGATATAATGCGTGCATAGTAGCCATTCACAATAAAAGTAAAAAAACAGTATGCTCTGTTAATGTATGTATAAAATACGAAGAAAAACTAGACAAATTGAGGACACTTAATGGAAAAGAATATAAATGTGATATTAACCCAAACCAAACTGAAAAATTTATTATTGGAGAAATAGTACACCCTTGCAAAGGAACAGAAATTGTCATAACAGCAACTGGTAAAGATATAAAGTCAATAACCAAAACTATCACCTTATAAAATAGCTTGCTTCAATACTAAATCAAACATCCCTACGTTACTTCTATTGTTGTATCTAAAGCAAAATTCATCAACATATTTTTGTAGGTGCTGCGCTGAAACATGGTGATAAATTCCTAGGATACCTCTTTTTAGAGTCCCCCAAAAGTTCTCAATATTATTGGTATGCGCTCCATTTGAGGCTACAAACTCTTTTGTGTGGTCTACTCTTAAATGGATATGGCTAGTCTTCTTGCCTAGTATATTATAACCTTTGAACTCATCGCTAATCACTGTACTATCTTGAATTACAACTTGATTTAAAACGTCTAATAATTGTTTGCCTGTTAGTTTTTTGCCCTCCTTGTTTTTAATCATCACCTTAGCAAATACTGATTTATTAGTTCTATCAACACAACCAACTACAACATTTTTATTAGTCCCACGACCTCTTTTATTCTTTGGTAAATCATCGTCATCATCTTTCTTAGCTCCCTTTCTAGGTTTACCACCAACGTAGGTCTCGTCTATCTCAACTAGAGCGCCTATAAATTCTTGATTTTCAGGATTACCCATTGCAAGTCTTATTTGCTTAAGCATACGCCAAGCTGTTTTATAGGTTACTCCTATCTCTCTTTGTAACTGATAACCTGAAATGCCTTTTTTACCATTTAAAAATAAGTGAATTGCATACATCCATTTTCTTAAATCTGTACAAGACTTTTCAAAGATTGTACCTTTGAAGATTGAGAAGCTGTTATTACAATCATTACATTGCAAAGTTTTATATTGTTCTGCTCTCCAAGAAACTCTATTACTGTGGCAATGATTGCATTTGATTTGGTTGTTATAACGGATTGTGATAAAATACTTTATACAAGCTAGCTCTGTTGGAAATTGTTTGTTAAATTCAAAGAAATTCATAATATTTACCTATTTTATGATTCAAGTATATATTATAGTTTTATGTTAGTCAAGGGATGATTGCG
>RGVD01000038.1 GCA_010027395.1 Bacteroidota bacterium | reverse complement strand
AAGTGAACTTCTTTGTTTCTAGTTTGGTTGATAATTATGTAAGGATTGACTCTGATATTAGAGGGATCTATTGCTTGTCCTGATGCTGTATTAAAACTTACAGTTATATTGGTCGTATCTGGGGTTACAAATGGATTTCCAGAAATTGTATTGATACATGATCCACCTTTATTTGGCATGATACGTAATGCATCATCAAATACG
The DNA here is from genome assembly GCA_010027395.1 of Bacteroidota bacterium. Taxonomy (GTDB): domain Bacteria; phylum Bacteroidota; class Bacteroidia; order UKL13-3; family UKL13-3; genus RGVD01. Next base: position 15,093 of record RGVD01000038.1, on the reverse strand, counting down.
ATAATGTTAGCATACGTTTGTCCACTTTCAGTACCGTTTCCAGATAAGGTTAACCAATTTACTCCATTTGATTTTGTACCTGTTACCGCAGTAACTTTTGAAGCTGCTACTCCATCTAATTGAACGGCAAACCCATTGTGCATGGAAGCACCTACAGCTTTTGTAATAAAAGTTGCTTTTGCTTCTACGGCTTTGTTTGCAGCATTGGTAACTAAATTATATCTGTATCCTAATACCAAATCATTAAAATCATAATCACCCATGCTAGGCCATAAATCTTCGAACATCAAAGTTCCGTAAGTATTTGCAGATGGGTAGTAATTATTATAAGCTCTTGGAATCTTGAACACCATCGCTATCTGCATCAACTATTAGAGCCAGAGGTTTACATGCGTTTGAAGGGTCAGACCAATAAGTAGCTGGAATGTTTACATCATCCAATATCCATCTTGCTGTTCCACCTTGACCCACTGCGCTTATCAAGATAGCATACACACTACTATTACTAATTATTGCTGAAGGCAATGCAATGCTAATGGTTTGATTAGTAGTCGGTATTGCTGATGGTGTAAAACCAGTGCCATAAGTAACCGAATCAAATCTAACCAATGTGCCTTGTCCGTATGGTTTAGTTGCATCGTAGGTGTAATAACTAAACACCAATCTTCTATAGGTTCCCGTAGTTGAAGTACATTTAGCTTTCAAGGTAATATTACCTGCTTTTGTAAATTTACACCATGGAGCTTGAAGCCAACATGCGCCCAATGATAATGAAGTTGCTGCGTTTCCATAATATGAATAACTACCTGTAATAGGTGTTGTGGCATTAGGACTAAAAGTTCCAAATCCCCAGCAATTAGCTTGATCGGCAGTTCTGTTTCCACTTTCAGCAGTGATGGTAGCAAGGGTTTGTGCATTTGAACCAACGCTCAAAAGTCCAGTTAAAAGTAATGCGGCAATAAATTTTATATTTTTCATGTTTTGTTTTTTTATGATTAATGGTTTGTTACTAAATTACTCTGCTGAAGCTGCTTCAACCATATAATTAAAGTTTACTTGGTTGTTGGTAATGGTTTCAGTTTTGCTAATGGTACCAAAGCTAATAACTAAATTTCTTACGCTGGCTGGAACTAGAATTTTGCCAGTAAAAGCTTCGTTCATAGTTTGCAATTTACTAAATAATACATCGCCTTTTTCTGTTTTAACAACTAATGTGTTGTTGATTTTAACTGGTGTTGAGAATGGTTGCAAGTTAATGGTAATTTCTTTGGTTGATTTCCAATCGAATGATGAACTTACTTTAATGTCTTTGAAATTAACAACTTTAGATGCATCAATCGGTTTTCTAGAAGCTTCTACTTCTGGAATGTAGTCTTTCTTACAGCTAACCAATCCTATTGAGATAAGTGCTAATGCGAAAATGATTGTTTTTAAATTTTTCATGGTATTTGTTATTTTAAGTTTTTGCGATTTATTTTATTATCGCGTTGCAAATCAAATACCGATAAATTGAAAAATATTTAAATATCACAATTAAAGCACTTTACGAACAAATGGCTATAATGCCATAAGAAAAAAGAGGTTCAATTTGGGAGAAAATTAAGCAGTTTGTCTCAATATTAGCCCAATGTAATAATCTATTTCAAATTCAAATGGAGTGATAAAAAACAATGCCTTTTGGTTTTTATCTATATTAGCCACATGGATTTACACAATAAAATTGCAGTAATAACAGGAGTTGGAAAAGGTATAGGCTATGAAACCTGTCTTAAAATGCTTGAAAAAGGGGCCATTGTATATGGTTTGGGTAGAAACAATGTAATCAATCATGCTAACTACACCTTCATTGAATGTGATGTGAGATATTTTGAAAAAGTTGAACATGCTTTTAAACAAATATTAGTCAAGCATGATAGGATTGACATATTGCTAAATAATGCAGGTTTAGGCTATTTTGGAATGCTTGAGGACATGACTATAGAGAAATGGGATGAAATGTATCAAACGAATGTTAGCGGAATTTTTCATTGCTGCAAAATGGCATTGCCTTCTATGAAAAAAAATCAATTCGGGCATATTATCAATATTGCTTCTACAGCTGCTTTAGAAGGTATGCCACAAGTATCAGCATATTGCGCTACTAAATGGGCTGTGAAAGGCTTGAGCGAATCATTATTTCGAGAAGTGCGCGATTTTAGAATTAAGGTTACTTGCATTTATCCGGGTTCAACCAAAACAGATTTTTTTAGAAACAGTCCCGGTATCAAACCGCATGACTATATGCTTATGCCGCATGACGTAGCATTGGCTATTGTTCAAGCGATTGAAATGCCTGATAATTTCCATACAGTTAATCTGGAGATAAGACCGCTTCAACCTAAAGGACCAAAGGCTTAAAGGGTTTAGAGTTTAGCTCCTAAGACAAAAGTTTTTCGAAATGTTTGGGTTTCACCATTCAAACGAAACACCTCAAAATTGGCTATATAAATTCCAAAAGCAGGTAGGTTTCCTTTATCGTCTATCCCATTCCAAGAGTAAGTTCCAGAGTTTCCTAACAATTCGTTTTTAAACATTGATTTTATAAGCAAACCATTGCTATTGAATATTTCAAGTTTAGCTACATTTCCAATCTCATTAAACTGATAATTGAAATTTACGATATCATGATAGCCATCTCCATCTGGACTGAATACTTCCGGCTGAATAGTTAATGCCGTGCTAATTTGAGCTGTTTCAAAATACTGGGAATTAGGAGTAGTAGGTGTTGCATAGTTTGAGGTGGCTGAGGCAGAAGTCCAATTGCTTCTATCATTCACAGGCCTATAAGGATTGATGCGTTCGAGACTCACTCCTTCTTTGTTATCAAGCAAGGGAAAGTGCATCTTATCGTCATAGATTAATTTCTCGATACGACCTCCATTCAAATCACTTAACAAAACAGTACCAGCATCATCGTTGTAAGATGGCATTGTTTTTAATTCAATTATCTGATCTGGAAAGGTTACAGAATGATTGGATAAAATTTTGTTTTTACTCTCTGTTAACACTAAAAATTGTTTAGGATGTATTTGCCAATAATCAGTTCCAAAAGCTATGAATTGATTGATGGAATCAAGCTCATCTGTATTACAAATCAAATATTCTTTTAAATCAATAAACTTGTTGCTACTATTGTATATCTCAACAAAATCAGCGCCTGAGGAACTTGGATTGAACAAGAGCTCATTAATATGCAAATCATTTGAATCGGCTTTTTCAGATAGTCCAAAATCAGCATAATTTCTTTCTATCGAATAATTATTAACGCAATCAGATAAGCTATCTATGTGTATTCGATATGCATTATTTGAACGAAAGCTGTCAACCATTTGCAACTCAATTCTTGAAAGGGCATCATCCAAAAATTGATGATTATTTATTTGCAAATTTTGGTTATTTAACCAATAATGTTGGTACATATTGCTTGAAAGGCTATCGAGTGTTTTATTGAATATCAACACCAGTGTTTTGTTATCAATAGGATAGGCTCTTAGTAATTTTAATTCCGACTTATCAGGATTGTAAGTATGAACACTATTTAACTTGCCTGGTGTTGCTCCTTTTGGGTTGATTGAAGCCACCCAATTGCCTTCTCCTATGCAGGGATTATTGGCATCCAAAATTTCCAAACTCCATCCCCCACTTTGCTTTATCTTATTATTCATCCATTCATTTTTATAGGATAAATTATGAATGATAAAATTCTTTTCATTCAATAAACTTAACGCATCATCTAATGCCAATGAAGGAAAGCTACTCAGTGCAAATACATTTCCAAAAGTACTTAAACTTTGTTTGTCTTTATCATCACAAACGACAACGTAACTATCTGGATATAGTATCACATTTGGAAATGAATAACTGGTGTTGCCTTTTTTAAGCTTCCAATTCGTAAGTCTAATAATATTTTTACTTCTATTATGCAATTCAATCCATTCAGCATTTGGAATTGGGCCAGCTGGCTTTGGGTTGGCAAACACCTCAGTGATGATGATATCATTCTGTTTCACCTCTGAGGTTTGAGGAATATAAATGAATGATTCACTAAGTTGAAAAGATGCATTACCCAAACAATTCTTTAAAGTATCAAAACTTAGAACGTACAATTTATCGCGCAACAGAGCATAAGTTAAACCAAGCATCATGCTATCATTTTTCAGTCCTATGATTTGTTTGGATGACACTGCAAGACCGTTAATTTTGACCATAGTTTGTTGTAATGAAACTTCATCCATCCTGGTACTAAACACAATCAAAAGTTTTAAAGAATCTATCGGCTCAAGACTTTTAATATAGGGTCGAGTAGTATCAGCAATGTTCTTAAAATTAGAATTAAACTTGCCTGGTGTGCCTCCTAGTGCTGCTTGAGAGGCTTGCCAATTATCTCCTTCAAGGCATAATGAAAATGGATTGAGCATTTCCAATGTCCAACCACCATCCTTTTTACTAGCATCTTTATACCATGTAGTATTGTAATTTATCAAGTGTATTAATTTATCCTTATCATCCTTTAACATGATGGAGTCATTATAATTATTGAGCGAAGGAAATGGAGATAATCCAATTGTCTTCCCATAAGATGAAAACTTGCTTTCGTTACTTAATGCACATAAAATGATAAATGAATCAGGCTTGATGATTACATCAGGCAAATAACTTGTAATACTTGGGTCGGCAATACGCCAATTATTTAAGTTAATAGCGGATTTTGAGTGGTTATAAATTTCAACAAACTCTACATCGGGCAAACCTACAGAGGGAGAAGGGTCAGGGAAAATCTCAGTTATTAGCACATCTTGCTCTTGGGGCACATAATACAACAACTCAATATTCTGAGATGGCATTTGATTGCCAAAACGGTCTTTTATATTTGCTAATGAAAGGTTATAAGTCTTGCCATTTTCAAATGATTGTGCGAAACTCAAAACAATGGCATTCAAATTATCAGGCGCAGTAGCAACTGAAACAGGTCTTCCAATACCCTTATCAACTAAATAGTTTGAAATTTGTGTTGACGAAACTATATCAAGCTTTTCATTAAAAATTAAATAGATTTGATGATCAGAAATGTAAGTAGCTTTCAATAGCTGAGGTGGCTCTAAGTCTGTTCTTATGGGTCCCACATACACATCATCCAAATAATAATTGTTGGCGTTCGTTGTGCTGTATTTAACCCAAAAACCAATATACATAGGTGCTTTTAAAGATGAATCAAACGCAGTGCCCTCCATCACAAAATCATCTGCACCCAATGTGTCGGAAAACATTTGCCAAAAACCAAGGCTATCTCTGAGCATCTTCAACCTTAATAAATTGTTTGATTTAGAAACCGATCCTCTCCTACCCCCAATTAATATGGTTCGGATGCTGCCTACTTGTTTGACAAATTGAATGCTATCATTGTTTCCTGTAATACCTCCAAACTGGACATAATAGGCATTATTACTTGTTGCCTTTAGATTACTTGAATCACTCAACAAATAAAACCTGCAAAAATTTTGGGTGCTGGGACTTAAATTAAATCTTACCAAAAAATTCCATTCACTCCCTTTCAAATAATTTGATTGAGTAGCTAAATAAATATCTTTCCCAATGCTTGTAGATCCATTACTTTGAAGCTGTCCAAGGCCGTTCACTTGAAACAAACTATCATCACCCATCCATATAGGATTTTCGGTGAAATTGCCATCATCAAAATCATCTAAAATCTGAGATTGACAAAAATTACTGCATAAAATTATCAGTAAAACGGAAAAGTATTTTACTAAACGCATAGCAATGGTTTTATTTGCCGAAAATAAAAAAAGATTATGAAAATTGCAGTAGTCGGAGCAACAGGTTTAGTAGGCAGCATGATGTTAAAAGTTTTGGAGGAAAGAAATTTCCCGCTTAGCGAGCTGATTCCAGTAGCTTCTGAGAAATCGGTTGGCAAGGAAATTAGTTTTAAAGGCAAATCATACAGGATACATAGTATGATGGATGCCATTGCTGCGAAGCCAACCATAGCCCTATTCTCCGCAGGAGGAAGTACTTCTTTAGAATGGGCACCTAAATTTGCAGAGGTAGGTACTTTTGTGATTGATAATTCATCTGCATGGCGCATGATGGCAGATAAAAAATTAGTAGTTCCTGAAATAAACGCAGATGCCATCACAAAAGATGATTTAATCATAGCCAATCCTAATTGCTCAACCATACAAATGGTATTGGTGCTAAATCCGCTACACTTAAAATATAAAATCAAACGTGTTGTTATATCCACTTACCAAAGCGTTACTGGAACTGGTGTAAAAGCAGTTCAACAAATGGAAAACGAAAGGGCTGGCATCTCAGGTGAAATGGCATACAAATACCGAATCGATAAAAATGTAATTCCTCAAATTGATGTCTTTGTTGACAATGGTTACACCAAAGAAGAAATGAAAATGGTGAATGAAACCAAAAAAATTATGCGTGATGATAGCATGGCTATTACCGCCACTTGTGTGCGCATTCCTACAACAGGTGGACATAGCGAAAGCATCAATATTGAGTTTGAAAATGATTTTGATTTAAAAGAGGTTCGTTCCATGTTAGCCTCAACTAGTGGTGTGGTTTTAAAAGACGATATAGCTCAATTCATTTACCCGATGCCATTGGATGCAGATGGAAAAGATGATGTGTTTGTTGGCCGTATTCGTAGAGATGAATCACAGCCAAACACCTTAAACCTTTGGGTGGTTGCTGATAATTTGCGCAAAGGCGCAGCCACCAATGCGGTGCAGATTGCAGAATACCTGGTAACAAACAAATTATTATAAAATGAGTGTTGAAAACTTACCCATTTATTCCAAATCTCAGCTAGCCTTAAGAAACGGACAAGACCGTGATGAAATCTGGGTTGCCTATAAAGGGCAGATTTATGATGTTGGAATTAGTAGATTATGGCGTAATGGGAAGCACTATGAACACTGGGCAGGTCAGGATCTTACGGATGAATTAAAAGATGCACCCCATACCGAAAAAGTATTTGATAAATTTGTGGTGATTGGCTTATTGAAATAAACCAAAAATAATTTCTGGCATATCTTATGTATGTTCCAAGCCATAGTATTCCGATCACGAAGTCGATTTTCATAGTGCGTGCAAAAAGATTTCAGGCTTGGGTTTGTGCAGCCTTTTAGGTTTTGCCTTATGTAATGGGAAGTGCCAAGAGGCAAAACATAAGCAGCGGCAAGGAAAAATCTTTTTGAGCTAAGCTTGCGGGCAAGCAGGCACCTTGAAAATCGAAGCATTTTTGTTTCCTTTTGATGCTTCAAAAGGAAAAGATATACAATTATATAGATGTTATAAGTCATCGTATGGACATAATAACCACATTAGAAAAATATAAAACGCTTGGCGACTACTTTGCTCCTGACTACGAGCGAGACAAGGATGTATTAAACGAATTCAAATATAGTAATGCCAAATTAAGTGAACAACATGTAAAGTATCTTGTTGACTTACTTGAAAATAGCGATGATATTTACGACAAGTATTTTGTTGCCGATTTACTTTACTTATACGACAACTTTGATGTTGATTTATTTGAACCATTGGTTAGGATTGCTATATATCATAAAGACCCAAGTTTTAATAGGATATTTATACGACCTTGCATAAATACCTTTGGATATACAATGGTTGCAGACAAACTAATATCAAAGTATAATAATGGCAGTGATTCTGAATTAGAAGGTATAAAAAGACTATTGTATTGGATAAGACCAGAAGAAACAAATGACTCTGTTGAGAAATTTCGCAGCTTATTTACAGACTAAAATACAACGTCTGTGAATACCGTGTTTGCTCAAGTCTTGTGGACATTAAAACAATTGTTTTGCTTTGCAATTGCATAGCAACAATGTATCTTTAAACTAACATTTCGATAGACGAGGATTTCAATATGGCTTGAAGCAAACCGCCATAACGTTCTCTAAAATACTCATTCTATAGCTTTCATTTTGTCTTGATACAAAACGAAACAAAAAATCAAGACTGACCTAAAATCTTGGAAAATGTAATTTGTTTTTTTTCTTGCCGCGCATACTAAGCCGTCATGTAAGATCTAGAGAGCCATAATAAATTTTTAAGGCATGACTCAAGTATGCTTGCTTGAACCCACCATCCACAAAAAATCCAAAAACATTTTCTGGCAGATTTTATGTATGTCACAATCAATAGTATTCAGTTCACGAAATCGATTTTATCAGTGCGTGAAATTGTCATTTCGAATCCCGATTATACTTCTTTGTTCCTAAAATAAGGGTATTTGAACCCTCCACTTTATTCATTTGTTGAATAAAAAACAGATCATTCAAAGTAGGCAGAATGTTTTCTATTTCATGTTTTACATGCTCAATGGTTGATGCATTAAACAAGATACTTCCTCCTTTTGAGGTTATGTTGTAAATATTGTTCCAAAAATCTGCTAGGTAAAAATCTTTGGGAACTGCATTGTCTATAAACAAGTCGATGATGATGAGGTCGTATTTTTGATTTGATTTTCTTACATAAAAAAGTGCATTATCATTTACCAATTGAAGGTTTTTATTGGGTTTAATATTAAACTCTTTAAAGGCAATTTGAATGATAATATCATCTATCTCTACAGCAGTGATTTTATGGTTATACTTAAACTCATTGCGCAGTGTTTTAATTACACTGCCTCCGCCCAAACCCAATAGCAATATATGTCTGGTATGATTTAAGTTTATTTGCTGCAATCCAAATTTCAATATTCTTTGAAGTGAACCATAAGAGTAGTTGGCATTGGCACTATCCAATACTTTCTTGCCTTGATCATAAGTAATTTCGACTATCCCATTGTTGTTTGTTTCTACCTTTTGGGTAATGGGATACAAATAACTCAACAGCTTTTTTTTCATGGATGGTGTAAAATGATAAAAGCTGCAAGAAATCTATCTCACAGCTTTCAATTGATATCTTTTTATGGATTAAGATTATTTATACAATGGAAATTTTTCCATCCATGTATTAATGTTCTTTCTCACATCTGTAATGATGCTTTCGTTTTCGTGGTTCATCAACACCGTGTCAATATAATCTGCTATTTGCTCCATGTCGCTTTCAAGCATTCCGCGAGTGGTAATAGCAGCAGTACCTAAGCGCATACCGCTAGTAACAAATGGGCTCTTGTCGTCAAATGGAACCATGTTTTTGTTAATGGTTATATCTGCTTTTATCAAAGTATTTTCAGCCAATTTACCTGATAGGTTTTTGCTTCTAAGATCAATCAACATTAAATGATTATCAGTACCACCTGAAATAATTTTATAACCTCTGCCAACAAAAGCTTTTGCCATGGCTTGGGCATTGGCTCCTACTTGTTTCATGTAAGCTTTGTACTCATCTGTCAAACACTCACCAAATGCCACTGCTTTGGCAGCAATTACATGCTCTAATGGACCGCCTTGTGTACCAGGAAAAACAGCTCCATCAAGCACTGCACTCATCATTTTCAATTCACCTTTAGGTGTTTTTTGTCCAAATGGATTTTCAAAATCATTACCCATCATGATGATACCACCTCTAGGGCCACGCAGTGTTTTGTGTGTGGTAGAAGTAACAATATGGCAATGTTGAATAGGATTGTTTAACAATTTTGTAGCAATAAAACCTGCAGGATGGGCAATATCAGCCAAAAGCAAAGCACCAACAGAATCAGCAATGGCACGCAAGCGGGCATAATCCCAGTCGCGACTGTAGGCCGATGCACCACAGATAATCATTTTCGGCATTTCTCTTTTTGCAGTTTCTTCCACCTTATCCCAATTAATCAAACCTGATTCTTGTTCTACCCCATAAAAACTTGGTTTGTATAATTTACCCGAAAAGTTAACAGGCGAGCCATGTGTTAAATGTCCACCATGCGACAAATCGAAACCCAAAATTTTATCTCCTGGGTTTAAGCATCCAAGCATAACGGCTGCATTGGCTTGCGCACCACTATGTGGCTGCACATTGGCCCAAGCTGCACCAAAAAGTTCCTTTAGTCTATCAATAGCAAGGTTTTCAACTTCATCCACCACTTCGCAACCACCATAATACCTTTTGCCCGGAAGGCCTTCAGCATACTTGTTGGTTAATACACTTCCCATAGCTTCCATTACCTGAGGGCTAGTAAAATTTTCAGAAGCTATCAGTTCAATGCCATGTTCTTGGCGATGCTGTTCTTTTTTAATTAAATCGAAAATGGCAGTATCTCTTTGCATATCTTATAGATTAGTGGTTTTTGTTTTATGATTTTACAAATAAAAGCTAATTCTTTAAATACTTATAGCTGAATTTTTCAAGGCCTTATGCATCATGCAGAAAATATAACTTGAATGTATTAAACAATTCCCTATTTTTGATTTTCATTTTTTAAATCAGATTAATGAAAGCAATTATTCCCGTAGCAGGGATTGGTACCCGTTTAAGGACACACGCACAAACACAACCTAAAGCTTTAATTCCTATTGCAGGAAAACCTATTTTGGCTCACATAGTTGAGAGCTTGATAAATGCCGGCATAAACGACTTTATTTTTATCATCGGTTATATGGGTGATAAAATTGAAAGTTACATCACTGGCCATTATCCGCATATAAAATCATCTTTTGTTATTCAAACCACTGGAAAAGGCGTAGGGCACGCCATTTGGTTGGCCAAAGATTTGATTCCAAACAACGAAGAAATTTTGGTGGTTTTTGGTGATACCATTGTGGATGTAAATCTGCAATCGGTTATACATTCAGATACCTCGGCATTGGGCGTAAAAAAAGTGGAAGACCCAAGACAGTTTGGAGTAGCTGAACTCGACAAAGAAGGTTTTATTACCCGAATGGTTGAAAAACCAACCATACCCAAAACCAATTTGGCCTTGGTGGGAATTTATAAAATAAAAGAAAGTCAAAAACTGCTTGAAGCCTTAGAAAACAATATCAGCCAAAAACTGAAAACCCATAATGAATTTACATTGACAGATGCCATGATGAGCATGATAAATGGAGGTGTTAAATTCAAAACCTTTGATGTGGATTATTGGTACGATTGCGGCAAGAAAGAGGTGCTTTTGGAAACCAATTCCATTTTACTAAATCGTTTAAACTACGATACTTCTAAATACCAATTTGAAAACACCATCATCATTCCCCCTGTGTTTATTGGCGAGGGTTGCGAGATAAAAAATTCAATCATTGGACCTAATGTTTCAGTGGGCGACCATGCCATATTGGATTATGCCATATTAAAAGAATCTATCATAGGTCCTTACGCACAAATAAAACATGCCATCTTAGACCATTCGCTTATTGGTAATGATGCCTTGTTTATTGGTATGAAACAAAGCTTGAACATAGGCGATAGTACTGAGATTAATTTTGGGTAAGGGCTGAAATTGTCTTTTCAAATAAGTATGTGTTCAACACTACAAAAATTTTAGGTTGGATAAGCAAATTATCATGTTATTTTATTTAAAAAAATATTAAATAATAAAATAAACCACATTACATCTATCTGAATTTTCAGAAAAAATTATAAATAAGGTAATTAATAAAAATTAAATCTACAGGAAAAGAATCCATTCAAATAAAATAAATTAACAAGAGTAAAAAAATTATTTTTTGGAGTTTTTCTATCAATCATAGTAAGAAATCTACTCACCAAAATTATTTACCAAGGATTTAATCTATCAAAAAAAAGAGTTTATTTGCCCTTGTGAAAGTAACAAAGCCATATTTAGTAGGTATATCTGGGGGAAGCGCCATGGGTAAAACTCTCTTTTTAAACGAATTGAGAGAGCTTTTTTCGGTTGATCAGGTGTGTATAGTATCTCAAGACAATTACTACAAATTAGCTTTTGAACATGGCCTTGATGAGAATGGACATATCAATTATGATTTGCCAGAGTGTATAGATTTAGATGCTTTTGCTAAAGACATAAATGCTTTACATAATGGCGAAACCATCCATCGTAATGAGTATTTGTTCCAACACGAAAACCAATTAGGTCCTCTGCTTGAGTTTAAACCCGCTCCTATCGTTGTATGTGAAGGTTTGTTTATTTTTTATCATGAAGATCTTTTCAAACAATTTGATTTAAAAGTTTTTATCAATGCTGAAGAAGACATTGCTTTGCTGAGAAGGCTGAAAAGAGATGTGGCCGAAAGAAATATTCCTGAAGATTTTGTTATGTATCAATGGAAGAACCACGTAATGCCAGCTTATCACAAATACTTAGTTCCTTTTATTCAGCAGGCAGATATGATTATAAATAACAACAGTCACTTTAACAATAGTTTAAAAGTAATTGAAAGTCATTTTAGGGAGAAACTAAGCTAGTTTAGTTTATTGCTTAGTAAATTGTGTTGCCATTACCACCCTTACTTTTAGTTTAGTTCCAGTTGCTAAAATATCAACCAAATCTTGAATATTTAATTCTGCATCCATTCTCAATACAATGGTTGGATCGGGCATTGAAGAGGTTTCACGTTTAATAGCGTTTTCCAAATCTGCCGGTACAATCAATTTATTGTTTAGGTAGTATTCTTTCTCTTTGTTAACGGTAAGTGTTACTTGTTGCTTATTAAAAGCCACATTGTTTTTGGCTTTTGGAAGCAATACCTTTATAACGCTTGGATTGGCTAAGGTAGATACAATAAGGAAAAACAGCAACAAGAAGAACATGATGTCGTTCAGCGATGATGTTGCTACTTCTGCCTCGAATCTTTTTTTACGTCTAAATTTCATTCTTTTTTATTTTTTTGTTTTTTAAAAAATCGGATAAACCGAATTAAGAAAAAATAAATTTAGCTGTCTAACATATCTACAAAATCAACGGCAGTTTGTTCCATTCTGTGACTGAATCTATCAATCATGCTGTTTAAAATATGGTAACCTACATAAGCCATTACACCTACAATAAGTCCAGCACAAGAAGTAATCATTTTTTGGTATAAACCGTTAGCAATAACACTGATATCGAAGTTGTTACTTACGGATATATCATAGAAAATTTTAATTACACCTAAAATAGTTCCAATAAAACCTAGCATGGGAGCGATACCCGCAGTAATACCCAAGAAAGTTAAGTTTTTTTCAAGTTTCGACATTTCAAGTGATGCCATGCTTTCCATAGCACTTTCAATGTCTTTAATTGGTTTACCTAGGCGCATAACACCTTTTTCAACCACACGACTTATTGGAGAGTTTACCCTTTGGCAATAAGCAATAGACGCTTTTACATCACCTTTAGCTAAAAGGTCTTTCAGGTTATGCAAGAAATTATTTTCGTGCTTGCCAGCGTTTCTTATGTACACAAATCTCTCAATTATAAAGTATATGCTAAGTAACGAAAGAAGGCCAATTGGTATCATGATAATACCGCCTTTTCCTAACATATCTAATAAACTTAAACTCTGGTTTTCCATATTCTGAATAATAATTATTTTATCAAAAACGAAACTATGAGGGCGAATGGTATAAAATTTTGGCAGTTACAAACACATTGTTCAAAGCAAACCACATTTTTCTAATAAATTGAGCAAAAACAAATGCCTCTATTGAGCTTTTAGATTTATGAGGAATTACTAAATTATTAGCTAACCATTTGATTTACTTGCTATTTAAAAACTTTGCTTTTCGAGATGTCAACTCCTATATTTGCCGTCCTTAGAAAAATTAGGAATTATTAACAGAACACAAACATAAAATGAAAAGTAAAGGAGCCGTTAAATTTTTTGCCATTGCCCTTGCGGTAGTTAGCATTTTTCAGCTGTCGTTTACATGGGTAACGTACCGTGCTGAACAAAAAGCTAAAGATTTTGCCAATGGTGATTTAGTAAAAGAAAGGTATTATTTAGACTCAATCAGCCGCGATGTTATATACAACATAGGCTTTGCTAAATATACTTATTTGCAATGTAAAGAGCGTGAACTAAACCTTGGTCTTGACTTACAAGGTGGTATGAACGTTACCCTTGAAGTTAGCTTAAGCGATTTAGTAAGAGCTTTAGCAAACAACAACCCTGATGCTGCTTTCAACAAAGCTGTTGATGCCGCAAAAGAGAAACAAAAAACCAGTACAAAAGACTACATCACTCTATTCAATGAGTCGTATAATGAGGTTGCGCCCGGTGGGAAGTTGTCTGCTATTTTTGCAAATCCATCGAACAAGGAAAAAATCAAATTAACATCATCAAATGATGAGGTAATTAAATATGTGCGTGAAGAAGCGAATGGTGCAATCGACCGTTCATTCCAAATTCTTCGTTCTCGTATCGATAAATTTGGTGTAACTCAACCTAATATTCAAAAATTGGAAGGTTCGGGTCGTATATTGGTTGAATTACCAGGTGTTGACAATCCAAACCGTGTTCGAAAGTTATTACAAGGTTCGGCTAAACTTGAGTTCTACGAAACTTTCGACAATCCTGAAGGATTTAAATATTTATCAGCTGCTAATGATATTTTGAAAAAATTAAATATCAATGAAGTTAAAACTGATACAAGTGCTACCGCAGAAGTTGCTGCAGATACTGCAAAAAGTGCTTTGGCTAGCCTTGGTGGAAGCAAAGCAGAGCCTGTGAAAACAGATTCAGCTAAAGCTAAAAAAGATACCGCTGCTGCTGCACAAGCTAAGAGTTTCGAGGAATTCTCTAAAGAAAACCCATTGTTTGCCTACTTGCGTCCTTATGCTGATGACAAAGGTACTTTGGTTGAAAAAGGTTCTTCAGTTGGTACTGCTGCTATCAGAGATACTGCTCGTATCAATGCTATGTTGAATCGCCCTGAGGTTAGATTAGCATTACCAAACAATATCAAATTTGCTTGGGAATACAAAGCTATTGGAGAAAATGGTGTGGCTGTTATTATGCATGCCTTGAAAACAGGTCGTGATGGCGGTGCTTCATTAACTGGAGATAAAGTAGTTGATGCTCGTAGAGATATTTCTCAAACAGGTCAGGTAGAAGTAAGCATGACCATGAATGGCGAAGGTGCTAAAATCTGGAAAAACTTAACCAAAGCCAA
>RGVD01000370.1 GCA_010027395.1 Bacteroidota bacterium | reverse complement strand
CCCCTACCCATGTACCAGTAAGTTCCGAGCTCAATAAATAACTGAATGCTGAAGGATAATTTAGAGTAAGGTTTTTAAATAAATCAAATTCATTGAATCCATCAGGTTTATCAATATTCTTAACCCTTGCTGCAACAAACTTATGTATATCCGAATGGGAGATTAATGTATCAACTGCATGCTCCACATAACTGATATACGCTGCTTTGCTTCCACTTTCTTGCGATTCTTGATGATAGCATAAGTTAAATGTCTCTCCCTCCCATTCCTTTATTTCATTTGGTATTATTATGTAAGCTCTGTTTTTTTGGGCAAATGGTGAAATAACAAAACGGGTTTGTTTATCAGCAAAGTCAATACTTTCCAAATCGTCACTTATCTGACCTTGGATAAAATAAATTTTATCCGATTGAGGAAGTTTAAACAATGCGTAGGCTTGCATCTTCAAATATTATTTAAATGGATTAGTTGGTTTAGGGATAACAGACATGGTCAAGCGACTGATGCAGCATAGCTTACCATCCTCATCTGCAATTTTTATTTCCCATACTTGAGTTGTTTTGCCCAAATGATAAGGAGTGGCTTTGCCATATACCCAACCTTTATGAGCAGAACGAATATGGTTGGCATTGATATCTAAACCTACTGCCACAAACTGCTCTCTATCTATACAGATGTTAGCAGCCAAGCTGCCCACTGTTTCTGCCAATACACAAAAGGCACCTCCATTCACCACACCTAAAGGTTGAATGGTTCTATGGTCTACTCGATAAACTCAATGCCCATCCACTCGCTACAAGTGTTGCGATTGCGTTCCATCATGGCTTCAAGGGTAACACCCTCCAACTTAAATATACTCATGTTTATATATCTTCTGTTTGAATATCATATAAGGTATGAATGGTCTTTCCCGACACATTCATTACCATATTTTTAATCGTATCTCTTAACTCTGCAATGTTTATTTTCTTTTCGGCTGATAAGAAAATAACGGGTGTGTTTTCCTTGGCCATCCAAGTTCTTTTCAATCTATCAATGTAAGGCTCTTCATTGCCAAACTCATCAAAATCTATTTCAAGAGGCTCTTTCAAATTATCAATTTTATTAAAAATGATAAGTGTAGGTTTATCACCTGCTTTTATCTCTTGGAGTGTTTTATTCACTACCAAAATTTGCTCTTCAAAGTTTGGATGACTTACATCTACCACATGCAATAACACATCCGCTTCTCTGATTTCATCTAAGGTCGACTTAAAACATTCGACCAATTGATGAGGTAGTTTTCTAATAAATCCAACTGTATCACTTAACAAAAAAGGGATGTTATCAAACACCACTTTTCTAACCGTTGAGTCCAATGTCGCAAACAGCTTGTCTTCGGCAAAGACGTTGGACTTGCTCAATAAATTCATAATGGTTGACTTACCTACATTGGTATAACCCACCAAGGCAACACGCACCTTTTCATCTCTGTTTTTTCTGCGGGTCTCTGCTTGTTTATCTACCACATCCAAGCGCTCTTTTAACTTGGTAATGATACCACGCAATGCCCTTCTATCTGTTTCAATTTCCGATTCACCTGGACCTCTTGTACCAATACCTCCTGCATGTTTGCTTAAGTGCCCCCACATACGAGTTAATCGAGGTAAAAGGTATTGCGCTTGGGCCAATTCAACTTGGTATTTTGACTGTGCAGAACGAGCCCTGCTAGCAAAAATATCTAAGATAAGGTTGCTACGGTCAAGGATTTTGCATTTGATATTGTGTTCAAGGTTTCTAATTTGAGAAGGTGATAATTCATCATCAAAAATCACCATATCAATTTCATGGGCTTGCACATATTCCACTACCTCTTCCAAT